>CALBMW010000164.1 GCA_937896275.1 uncultured Myxococcales bacterium | reverse complement strand
CTACACCGAGATCGAGATCACCGGCATCAGCGCCTGAGCGCGCCGGGCGACCCAACCCAGGAGAGAGCGAGATGGCCCACAAGAAAGGCCAGGGCAGCACCCGTAACGGCCGCGACTCCAAGGCGAAGCGCCGTGGCGTGAAGCGCTTCGATGGTGAGACCGTGCGAGCGGGCAACATCATCGTGCGGCAGGTCGGCACCCGTATCCACCCCGGGGCCAACGTGGGCCTCGGGCGAGACTTCACCCTGTTCGCCCTCAAGGACGGCCTGGTGAAGTTCGAGGCCTTCGGCCGCGGCCGAAAGCGGGTAGCCGTCTATTAAGTTCATCGACGAGGCGAGCATCTTCGTCCGCTCGGGGCGGGGAGGCGCCGGCTGCGTCAGCTTCCGCCGCGAGAAGCACGTGCCCCTCGGCGGCCCGGACGGCGGCAACGGTGGACGGGGCGCTGACGTCGTCCTCGTCGCTGACGCCAACCTCGCGACGCTCCTCGACCTTCGCTATCGGCCGCGCCATCTGGCGCCCAACGGGCGGCCCGGCGGTACGCGCGATTGCAGCGGCGCCGACGGGTCTGATCTCTTCATCAGGCTCCCGGTCGGCACCCAGATCTACGACGCCGAGACGGACGCGCTGCTCGTCGACCTCGTGTCTGACGGAGAGCGCTTCGTTGTGGCGCGTGGGGGCCGCGGCGGTCGCGGCAATGCCAAGTTCGCCACGCCCTCGAGGCGAAGCCCGGAGTATGCCCAGCCGGGCGAAGAGGGCAGCGAGGTCACCCTGCGGCTGGTGCTCAAGCTGCTGGCGGACGTCGGCCTGGTGGGCTTCCCCAACGCCGGCAAGTCGACGCTCATCAGCAAGATCAGCCGCGCCCGACCCAAGATCGCCGACTACCCCTTCACCACGCTGACGCCCAACCTGGGCGTCGTGCGGGTGGACGTGGATCGAAGCTACGTCGTCGCGGACATGCCGGGTCTCATCGAGGGCGCCGCCGATGGGGCGGGCCTGGGCATCCAGTTTCTCAAGCACATCGAGCGGACCGCCCTGTTCCTGTTCATGGTCACGCAGGATCTCGAGCCTGGCCGGACGCCCGCGGGGGACTTCGAGGCGCTGCGGCGGGAACTCGGGCGATATGATCCCGCGTTGCTGGATCGTCCCTACGCCGTCATGCTGTCCCAGATCGACCGTACCGACGTCCGCGAGCAGCTCGACAGCCTGCGGGCGGCGGTGGGAGACAGCGTGCCGGTCCACCCCGTCAGCGCCGTCACGGGCGAGGGCCTCGATGCTTTGCTCACCGCGCTCGCGCGCGCCGTGTCGGCCTCGGGACGGTGGGGCGCCGTCGCGTCGGATGACCCCTAAGTTCCTGAAATATAAAGGGAACGTGTTTTGGTCGGGCATCCTCCTATAGTTGACAGGTCGCGGATCGCTGTGCTAGGTCCACAACCAATGTTCGCAATCTCTGACGGTCCCTGCCGGGAGCCCCCCAAAATGCGCAGGCTGAGCGGTTGGATTCTCCTACTGTGGGCAGCTTCGGCCGCCGCACAGCCTTCTGGAGACGGTGCCGGGGCTTCGGGAGAGGCCGCCGGGGCATCGCCGGACCCTGCCGGCGAGGCGCTCCCCGCGCCCGTCGAGCCCGCCGCGACCCCGGGGACGCCGGTTCCGGCCGGAACGGAAGAGCCCAAGGCGCCGCCGCCGACGCCCGCGGAGGCCAGCACGCGGGTCGACGTCGACCGGGCGGGGGAAGCCGCCGAGGCTCCTCCCGCGGCCCCCGGGAGCGGCGACGAGGCCTATCGGCTGAAGATCACCGAGCTCGAGAGCCGCGTGAACGAGCTGAAGGAACGCATCTTCCGGACCAAGACGCGGCTCGCCATTTTGAAGGAGACGGTGCTGTCGAGCAGCATCGCGGGCTCCGAGGCGCGCCTCGTTCACCGCAACGAGATGGGCTCCAGCTTCCGTCTCGAGAAGGTCACCTACAGCCTCGACGGGACGCCCATCTACTCGGGCGTCGACAAAGATGGCGACCTCGACGGGCGCGAACAGATCGAGATCTTCAACGGGCCCATCGTGCCAGGAAACCACACAGTCTCGGTGGTCATGGTCTATCGCGGCAACGGCTACGGCATCTTCTCCTACCTGCGCGGCTACCTCTTCACGCTGCGTTCGTCGCACACCTTCCATGCCGAGGAGGGGAAGCTGATGGAGATTCGGGTCGTGGGCTACGAGAAGGGTGGCATCACCACCGACTTGAAGGACCGGCCGGATATCCGCTTCGAGGACAAGCTCACCGATGTTCGGCGCGGACCCTCGGCCGCGGCGACCGACACCGGCAAGGACGGGTAGGGACGCCACGATGAACCGCGCGAGTCGAGCGGTCGGCGCGCTCCTGCTCGCAGCCGCTTCGACGGCAGGGGCAGCCGAGCCCGAGTCGGTGCGCAGCGAGATCGAGGCGATCACGCAGGGCGTCGACGAGATCGAGCGCAACTACCTCGGCCAAGCAGAGCTCGAGCAGAAGCACAAGGTCGCCGCGCGGTTGAGCGACGGCCAGTTCTTCTTCGCCACCGGCGACTTCGACCGTGCCGCGATGGTGCTGTGGGACGTCGTCGAGGCGCCCGGCAACCGCTACCGCAGTCACCCGGGCTACCGGGATGCGCTGTTCTTCCTGGCCGAGTCGCTCTTCCACACGCGCAACTTCAACGCCGCGCGGAAGTACTTCCTCAAGACGACCGTCGAGGGGCGGCCCGACCAGCAGCAGCAGGCGATCGGGCGGCTGCTCGTGATCGCGCTGCTCACGGGTGACGTGCAGGCGGCGCAGCAGTACCTCGCGCAGGCGGGCCGCCTGCTCGAGGCGACGCCCGATCCGCGCCTGCTCTACGCGGTCGGCAAGTATCACTACGAAGTGGGGGACCTGCCGCGCGCGGCAGGCTACTTCGCCCGCGTGCCGGCCGGCAGTGGGCCGTGGCTCAAGAGCCAGTACTTCCTCGCTGTCCTCGACGTCCGGGCAAACCGCCTCAACGAGGCCATCGAGCGCTTCCGCGGCGTGGTCAGCGCGCCGCCGGTCGAGGGTGAGACCTCGGCGCGTGACGACGCGACGGTGCGCGACGAGGCGCGGCTGTCCGTCGCGCGCATCTACTACGAGCAGGGTGAGTTCGCGCAGGCCATCGACGCCTACACCTCGGTGCCGCGGGAGGCCAAGGCCTTCGACGACGCGATGTACGAGAGCGTCTGGATCGCCATCAAGCAAGGCGATTACGTGAGGGCGCTGTGGCGCTTGGAGATCCTGCTCATCAGCCAGCCGGACGTGTCGCGCGGGCCCGACGCGCGCCTGCTGAAGGGCAAGCTGCAGATGATGTTGGAGCGCTTCGACGACG
>CALBMW010000163.1 GCA_937896275.1 uncultured Myxococcales bacterium | reverse complement strand
GCAGTCTCGGCCCAAGGTGGCTCGGCCCAAGGTGGCTCGGCCCAAGGTGGCTCGGCCCAAGGTGGCTCGGCCCGGATCTCGCGGGCAATCCCCAGAGAAGCCGGCGCCCGCGCGTGACACGTTTCCGCAGGTACCTATCGCCCCGCGACCTGCTAACCTGCGCGCCGCCGAGAGGAGGAGACGAGCGTGGCGCTGTACGCGATCGGTGACGTCCAGGGGTGCTACGACACCCTGAGAACGCTCCTCGAAGAGGTGCGCTTCGATCCCGCCGTCGATCGCATCTGGCTCTGCGGCGATCTCGTGAATCGAGGGCCGCGCTCGCTCGAGGTGCTCCGCTTCGTTCGCTCCCTGGGGGACCGCGCCGTCAGCGTGCTCGGCAACCACGACCTCTTCCTGCTGTGGCGCGCGGCGGGCGGCGGTCCGCGCAAGGGCGAACCCATCGACGCGGTCCTCGAGGCGCCGGACGCGGGCGAGCTGCTCGACTGGCTGCGCGCCCGGCCGCTGCTGCACGTCGAGGACGACTTCACCCTGGTGCACGCCGGCCTGCTCCCGCGCTGGAGCCGCCAGTCCGCCATCAAGTGGGCCGGGCGGGCCGAGGATCGCCTGCGCGGCGAGGACTGGCGCGAGTTCGTGCGGGCTCAGCAGAAGCCGCCGCGCGTCGGGTGGCTCGAGGCGGACGTCGAGACGCGCATCCGAATCGCGACCAACGCCCTCACCCGCATCCGTGTCTGTGACGTGGCCGGTCGCCCCGACCACCGCTTCACCGGCCCGCTGTCGGCCCTGCCCGCCGGCCGCTGGCCCTGGTTCGCCGCCTCGCGCTCGGTGCGGCCGAACCGGCTCATCGTCTTCGGTCACTGGGCCGCCCTGGGCCTCTTTCGCGCGCCCGGCGTCCTCGGCCTGGACACAGGCTGCGTCTGGGGTCGCACGCTGACGGCGGTGCGCCTGGACGACGGCGTCGTGGTGCAGCAGCCGCTCGTGGACCGCGTCGACGGCCTCTGACGCCTGTTCGGCGCCGGCGCCCGCGGCGGCGTGATTCTTCCGGACGAACGCGCGAATCGCGCGGCCGATGCGCGCGCCCGAGCCTGCTATCGTGCCCACCGGACAGGAGGCGAACGTGGCCCGAGCATGGAGTGTGTGGGCGCTGCTGGCGCTGTGGGGGTGCGGGCAGGACGAGGCCGACGCGACGCCTGGCTCGGCGGGCGCGGGCGACGCGGGCGAACCGTCGGGCGGCGGCGGCGGCCAGCCGAGGACCCCCTGCCGACCCGCACGGGCTGCATGGGATGACGGCCTCGGCGCGGTCGTCGAGGCCGGCTGCGGGCGTTGCCACGGCTCACCGGCCGCCTTCGGTGCCCCCTTCACCCTCACCGACTTCGACGCGGCGGCGGCCCACGCGCCCGAGATGGCGGGTCAGCTCGAGCGTCGTCAGATGCCGCCGGCGGGCCAGCCCCCGCTGCCCGAGACCGAACGCGCGGCCCTCCTCGCGTGGGCCACCTGCGCAGCGCCCGCCGACGCCCCGCCCGCCCCCAACCCGGGCGGCTTCGAGGTGGACCGCGCGCCCTTCGCGTCCCCCGACGCGCCGCCCCCCGACGCCGAACCCCTGGAGTGGCGCGCCGCCGACGCCACCATCGCCGCCGATCTGCCTGACCGCTACCGCTGCTACAGCTTCGCCGCGCCCGCTGGCGCCGACCGGTTCATCCGACGCTTCGAGCCAATCCTCGACGACGCCCGCGTCATCCATCACTTCGTGCTCTATCGCGGCGTCTCGGGCCCCGGCGACGGCAGCGAGGTCAACTGCGCTGCCGCGGTGGCCGACATCGTCTACGCCTGGGCCCCGGGACAGCAGCCGGTGCACTTCGCCGCCGGCGGCCTTCGCCTGCGCGCCGCTGACCGCTACCAGCTCGAGATTCACTACAACAACCGCGCGGGCTACGACGACGTGCACGACAGCAGCGGCGTCCGCCTCTGGACCGCGCCGCCGGCCGGGCCCGAGGTGGGCATGCTCACCCTCGGCCCGACGCGCTTCGAGCTGCCGCCGCGCGCCCGCACCGAGGTGGGCAGCCGCTGCGTCGTCACCGAGCCGTTGGAGGTCATCGCCGCCTTCCCCCACATGCACGAGTTGGGGCAGGACCTCCGCACCGTCGTCCACCACGCCGACGGCACCGACGAGAGCCTGATCGACCTGCGCGGCTGGGACTTCGACGCCCAGTTCTTCTACGCGGCGCCCATGAACCTGGTGCCCGGGGACACGCTGGACACGCTGTGCGTCTTCGCCAACGACCGCGACGACCTGGTGTCCTTCGGTCCACGCACCCGCGACGAGATGTGCTTCGACTTCGTGTTCGTCACCCCGCCACCCGCCGAGGGTTATTGCGACGGCCCGCTTGCGCCGGACGAGCCGCCGCCCCCGCCGGTCTACGTGCCGGGCCCCTGCGCGGCGGCCGACGCGGCATCCTTCGGGGCGTCGCTGGCCCGCGGCACCTTCCACGAGGGGGCCCCCCCCGCGCCCGTCGGCGGTGACCTCGCCCCCGGGCCCTTCGTCCTCGAGGAGTTTCAGGTGTGGCTCCCCTCGTTCACGACCCCCTTGGGCGCGATCGATCCCGACGCCAGCAGCTTCGAGGGCGGGGGCACCGTGCTCTACGCGGACGGGCGGCTCGCGGTCGACGTGCAGGGCACCCACCACTTCGTCTCGGCCGCCGGGCAAGGCTTGGCGCGGCCCGTGAGCCTCTCGTTGGCGGGCGCCCTGGATCAGGTCGACTCGGCGGACGGCACGGCGGCGTGGGCGCTGGACTGCGGCGCCGCGAGCATGACCTCGCTGGGCTTCGCCGCGGTCGGCGACCGGCTGCACCTCACCCTGCAGCTCGGGCCGGACGCGACCCTGGTGCTGGTGCTTCGACCCGCGCCCTGAGGCCGCTCGCCCGCACCTCGCGCGGTTCGCGACCGCCCGGGTTGTCGCGATCCCACGCCATCGGTCAGGATGCCCGCGGGGGACTCGGCGGACGTGAGGCGTTGATGAGGCGTAGATCCCGGCTGGTGCCGCTGCTCGTGGCGGCGCTGTGGGCTTGTGACGATGGCGGCGGCGATCCTGGGCGCGACGCGGGCGGGCCGGCCGACGTGGGCGACGTGGGCGGGCAGGGCGGGGCGGGCGGCGAGCCCGTGGACGCCGCTGACCTGGG
>CALBMW010000162.1 GCA_937896275.1 uncultured Myxococcales bacterium | reverse complement strand
CCCCCCGACGCCGTCGAGCCCCCCGACGCCGTCGAGCCCCCCGACGCCGTCGAGCAAGGGACCGGCCGACGGCTCGACCCGCGCTGGCGCAGCGCCTTCATCGCCGCGGTGGTCGTGTCTCAACTCCTGCTGCCGATGCGCTACTACGCCAGCGAGGATCACTTCGACGAGCGCTTCGCCTGGCGCATGTTCTCGCCGGTGCGCGTCACGCCCTGCGAGGTGCGCTGGACCGAGGGGGCGGCGCGGACGCCGGTGGACGTGGGGCGCGACATCCACTTCGTCTGGCAGGAGTTGATGAAGCGCGCCCGGCTCGACGTCATCGAGGCCTTCGCGCGCCGCCGCTGCGCGAGCCTCCTCGCCGCGGGCGAGCGCCCCGAGGTCTACGTCGATCTCACCTGCCACTACCCCGACGGGAGCGCGCGTCACCCGGTGCCCGTCGATCACAACCTCTGTGAGGGAATGCCGTGAGCGTCAAGACCTCGGGCCTCACCGCCTCCAACCTGGCCGACCGCTGGAATCGCTTCTGGTTCGACAACGAGGTGCTCCGCAGCCGACTCACCACCTTCCGGGTCGTCGTCTTCGGCATGCTCGCCTTCGACATGTGGATGCTGATGTTCGTCCACGCGCCTCGCTACGGGCTGGGCGAGTTCAACGTCTCCCACGTCCCGGCCTTGGACGGGGTGCTGCCGGTGCCGACACCGGCCCTCGTCGGCGTGCTCTACCTCGTCGGCGGCTTCCTCGCCCTGCGCGTCGCCCTGGGCATGGCGACGCGGCGCTCGCTCTATGCACTGACCGCGATCTACGGCGGCGTCTACTTCTGGAGCCAGGCCGACAGCTACCAGCACCACTACCTGCTCTCGCTGGTGCTGCTGCTCTGCTGCTTCTTGCCGCTCGAGGCGCTCCCCGGCCTCGACGGCGAGCCTGCGAGCAAGGCCCGCCACGTCCGCTCGTGGGCGGCGAAGCTCATCTACGTCGAGGTCTCGATCGTCTACTTCTACACCGCCATCACCAAGACCACGCACTACTGGCTCGATGGCTGGGCGCTCGACCGCATCATCCAGACCGACGGCATGCGCGCCTTCCTCGCGGGCTGGGCCGAGACCTTCGGCACGAGCGACCTGGGTCCCTATGCCTTCACGGCCCACGCGATCATGTTCTGGCAATACTTCGTGGCGGCCGCCTTCTTGGTGCCCAAGCTGCGGCCGGTCGCCTGCATCACCGGCCCCCTCTTCCACGTCATGGTCGAGGTGATCGACCTGAAGATCGGCTGGTTCTCCTATTACATGATCGGCCTGTACTACATCCTGCTCTTCCCCGATCCGTGGTTCCTCGCGGTCGCGCGCCCGGTGGGCCGGCTGATCGCCCCGCTCGGCGCGACCTACCGCCGGCTGATCCGCCCGCGGCCGGTCGACGCGCGCGCGGCCCTGCTCCTCGCGGGCGCGGCCGGCGTCGTGACGCTCGCGGTGGTCTGGCTCGGCCTCCCGATCGCGGGGCGCGGGTTGCTGGCCGTGTCGCTGGGTGTCATCGTCGCTTTGACGATCGTCCCGCAGATCGCAGGCGTCCCTCACCACGCCCTCCTCCGCGCGGGGGTCCAGGTCGCGGGCGTCCTGGCCCTGGTGGTCGCCCTGCGAGGCTCGGACGCTCTCTACGACTATCACCGCTACTGGGCCGGCGAGCTCAAGCGGCGCAGCCACCTCAACGAGGCCGCCGAGCACTACGAGCTGGCGAACAGCCTGAAGCTGACCGGCCCGGCGCGCTCCTTCGCCCTCGCCGAGCTGTACGAGCACATGGGACGCCCC
>CALBMW010000161.1 GCA_937896275.1 uncultured Myxococcales bacterium | reverse complement strand
GTCGGCGGTGTCAGGGTGACGGCCGTCGGCATGGCGCGCCAGCAGCACGCCGAGCTTGAACGGCTTGGTGAAGTAGTCGTAGGCGCCCATCTTCATCGCCTTGATCGCGGTCTCTGCCGACGCATAGGCGGTCATCACGATGACGGGCGTCTCGGGGAAGAGGGCGCGGCACTGCTCGAGCACGACCATCCCGTGGGTGCGGGGCATGCGCAGGTCGGTGATGACGAGGTCGTACTCCTCTTCGTGCAGGCGCGCGATCCCCGCGGCGCCGTCGGCGGCGGTGTCGACCTGGTGTCCTTGGTTCGCGAAGAAGATCTCGAGCACCTCGCGCATCGAGAGCTCGTCATCGACCACGAGGATGCGGCTCATGACGCGAACTCCAGGGTCTCGGGCGCGGGCTCCTGCGCGGGCTGAGTCAGCGGCAGCACGACGCTGAAGGTGCTGCCGGCGCCCACGGTGCTCCGCACGCTGAGGTAGCCTCCGTGCTCGTCGATGATGCGGTGGGCCTGGGCGAGGCCGAGGCCCGTGCCGCGATCCTTGGTCGAGAAGAAGGGGTCGAAGATGCGGCCGATGGCCTCATCGGTGATGCCCTCGCCCTCGTCTGTCACCGTCACGGCGACCCGGTCCGGGCTCAGACGTCGGCAGCGCACGGTCACCACGCCCCCCTCGGGCATGGCCTGGGCGGCGTTGTTGAGCAAGTTCCAGAACACCTGCTTGAGCTGGGCTGCGTCGGCGATCAGCTCGATCTCCTCCTGGTGTTCGATGCTCAGCGCCACCGCGGGCAAGTCGGCCGGGCGGTTGGCGAACATCCCGGCGAGGTCGTCGAAGAGTTCGCGCAGCGCCAGGCGTCGGAAGACGGGCGGGTTGGGGCGGGCGAACTGGAGGAAGTCGGTGATGAGGTCGTTGAGGCGGTCGGTCTCTCGAAGCACGATGCGCATCAAGCGCTGCTGGAGCGGATCGGTGGCCCCCTGCGCCAGCATCTGGATGCTGCCACTCATGGCGGCCAGGGGGTTGCGGATCTCGTGCGCGATGCCGGCGGCGAGCTTCCCGATCACCGCGAAGCGTTCGCTGCGCCGCATGGTCTCCTCGAGGGCGCGCAGGGGCGTCAGATCCTGGAAGATCAGGATGAAGCCCTGCTGATCGCCGTTGCCGTCGAGCAGCGGCGACAGGCTCCACCCGATTGAGCGTTCGCGCCCATCGGGGCGGACGAAGGTCTCCTCCCAGCGCTCCTGCTCACTTCGGCCCAGTCGGGTGGCGAGGAAGGGAAACAAGGTCAGGGCGTCGCCGTAGAGGACCGCCTCGGTGGGCAGGCCCGTGATGCGCTCCGCCGCTGGGTTGAAGAAGATGACGCGGTGGTCGAGCGTGAAGCTCACCAGACCGCTCTGGATGCTCGTGATGATGTGGTCGTTGAGCGCTCGCAGGGCCTCGAGATCCTCGCTGGCATACCGCAACCGCTGGCCCGCGGTCCGTAGCTGCTCACTCAGGTAGCCCGACAGCAGCGCCACGAAGAACACCGCGCTGATGTTGGTCATGCCGCTCAGGAAGATTGAGCGGAGCTGGTCCCCGTCGACGGGCGGCGTGGGCATCCACCAGCCGAGCGCCTCGCGCGCCACCAACAACACCAACAAGGCCGTCGCGGCCGCGGAGAGGTAGAGCGCGCCCTTCCGATACAGCAGGATCGCCGCGACCAGCACGACGAGCGTGAACATGAAGAGGAAGACGCTCTCGGTGCCGCCGGTGACGGCCACGAGCATCGCGCTGGTCAGGAGGTCGACGAGCAGCTGAACGTAGGTGAAAGGGACGAGGCCCCGACTCAGCCGCTTGAGCACGATGGCGTAGAGGATCGTCACGCCATAAGTGCCTGCGATGATCCACAGGAGGAAGAACTGGCGCCGATCGGTGATCGGATCGGCGCCGCCCGGCCGCACCAACAAGGTCGCGCCGAGCAGCAGCGTGATCAGCGCCACCCGCAGCATCATGAGCCACTGGAGGCGGCCGACCAGCTCGCCGGCGCGCTCGTGGGCGGTGCGGGACGCGTTGACCGTCGAGACGGTGTCGCGCGCTGAGGTGGGACGATCGGAAGCGGGCACGCGTCAGTCCGACTTGATGTTGCCCGCCACCTCGAAGATTGGCAGATACATCGCGATGAGGATGGTACCCACGATCCCGCCGATGAGCACCATCATGAGGGGCTCGAGCAGCTTGGTGAGGCCCTCGACCGCCACCTCGACCTCGTCTTCGTAGAAGTCGGCGATCTTCTGAAGCATGGTGTCCATGGCGCCGGTGCTCTCGCCGACCGCGATCATCTGCACGACCATCGACGGGAACACGCCGGTCTTCGCCAGCGGATCCGCCATGCTGGATCCCTCGGAGATCTTGTCGCGCACGAAGTAGATGGCCCCCTCGATGACCTTGTTGTTGGCGGCCTTGGCCACGATGTCCAGGCCATCGAGGATGGGCACGCCCGAGGCGATCATGGTACCCAACGTGCGGGTGAACTTGGCCACCGCCACCTTGCGCAGCAGGCTGCCGATGACGGGCACCTTGAGGAGGAATGCGTCGAAGCCGTGGCGGCCCTTCTCGGTCTTGAGCATCTTCCGAAAGAGCCAGCTGCCGATGATGAAGCCGATGATCAGATAGATGAAGTTGCGCCCGAACCACTGGCTCATGTTGATGACGATCTGCGTGAGCGTCGGCAGCTTGGCGTTGCCGAAGTCCGCGAACATCTTCTCGAACGTGGGGATGACCCACTTCAGCAGGGCCGTGACGACGCCCGCCGCCACCACGCAGATGCCGATCGGGTACATCATCGCGCCCTTGACCTGGCGCATGAGCTTGACGTTCTTCTCGATGTAGGTCGCGAGCCGGTTGAGGATCGTGTCGAGGATGCCGCCGATCTCGCCGGCCGCGATCAGGTTCACGAACAGCGAGTCGAAGACGGTCGGGTGCTTGCGCAGCGAGTCCGCGAAGGTGGCGCCCCCCTCGACGCTCTCCTTCACGTCCGACAGCACCTTCTTGAACTTCTTGTGAGGCTCCTGCGAGGCCAGGATGTCGAGGCACTGCACCAGCGGCAGGCCGGCGTCGATCATGGTCGCGAACTGGCGGACGAACACGACGAGTTGCTCGGCGCGTACCTTCCCGCCCAGGTCGGGCATCTTGATCGCGCGGCCCTTCTTCTTGACCTTGCCGGGCTGGATGTTCTGCTGACGAAGCCGGAGGTGAACGTCACGCTCCGTCTCGGCTTCGATGACGCCCTTGCGGACTTCGCCGCCGCGCGTCTTGCCCTCCCACACGAACTCCGCCATGAACGCCTCCTCGCGCCGGTCAACCGGTCCTGCGCTGGTCTTTGGCCGGCGCGTGGTGGACGCGGCGGACGGTGGGGATCATAACGGCCGCTGGCCCACGGCGAAAGAGAAGCGCCGCCGGGGCGTCACCCGGCTGACGCGCGGCGGCTCGCTCAGCGCTTGCTGCCCTCGCCGGCGATCATGTTGCGCAGCTCGTCCATGTCGTTGGAGTGCGCCAACGCGTCCTCGAGCGTGATGTCGCCGCTCGAGTACGCGGCGAAGAGCGATTGGTTCATGGTCTGCATCCCGAAGCGCGACTGGCCCACCTGCATCTGGCTGTAGATCTGGTGGATCTTGTCCTCGCGAATCAGGTTTCGGATGGCGGCGGTGGGCACCATGATCTCGCAGACCATGATGCGGCCGACCCCCGAGGCGCGTTGAATCAGCTGCTGGCTGATGACGCCCTCGAGCACGAAGCTGAGCTGGGCGCGGATCTGGCCCTGCTGGTGGGGTGGGTACATATCAATGATGCGGTTGATGGACTGCACCGCCGAGTTGGTGTGCAGGGTGGCCATGCACAAGTGGCCGGTCTCGCTGATGGTCATCGCGGCGGCGACCGTCTCGAGGTCGCGCATCTCGCCCACCAGCACCATGTCGGGGTCCTGGCGCAGGACGTACTTCAGGGCGCCCTTGAAGTCCTTGGTGTCGGACCCCACCTCGCGCTGATTCACGATCGAGTTCTTGTGCGGATGCAGGTACTCGATCGGATCCTCGATGGTCAGGATGTGGTGGTGCTGCTCACGGTTGATCTTGTCCACCATCGACGCGAGGGTCGTCGATTTGCCCGAGCCGGTCGGTCCGGTCACCAGCACCAGCCCCTTGGTGCGCGTGGTCAGCTCGCCCACGACCGCCGGAAGACCGAGCTCCTGGAAGCCATGGATCTTGGTGGGGATCACGCGGAAGGTGCCCGCCACGGCGCCGCGCTGGATGAAGATGTTGGCGCGGAAGCGACAGAGCCCCTTCACCCCGAAGCTCAGGTCGAGCTCGTTGGTCTGCTCGAACTTGTGCTTCTGACCCTCGGTCAAGAAGGAGTAGCAGAGCTGCTGGGTCTCCTCGCGGCTGAGGGGCGCCGACTTCAGCGGAATCAGGCTGCCATCGATGCGCAGCTGGGGGGCGGTGCCGCACGTGATGTGCAGATCGCTCGCCCCCTTCTCGACCATCAGCTTGAGGAGCTGGTGAAGGTTCGCCATCTCAGTCGCCCACCGAGCAGCGCACCACCTCCGACACGGACGTCATGCCCTCGCCGAGCTTCGAGAGCGCGGCCTGACGCAGCGTCTTCATGCCCAGGTTGATGGCCTCGCGCTTCAGCTCGACGGTCGACACGCCCTGGAGCACGAGATCCTTCAACTCGTCGCTCATCGGCATGACCTCGTACAAGGCGACGCGTCCCTTGTAGCCCGTCTCGTTGCAGTTGCGGCAGCCGTTGCCCTTCATGAGCTTCGCGGCCTTGGCCTGCTCGGGCTTCATGCCCAGATCGATGAGCGCCTGCGGATCGACGCTGGTGGGCTCCGAGCACTCCTTGCATACGCGTCGCGCGAGGCGCTGGGCGACGATGGCGTTGACGGACGCGGTCACCAGGAAGGGCTCGACGCCCATGTTCAGCAGGCGGCTGACGGTCGAGGGCGCGTCGTTGGTGTGCAACGTAGACAGCACGAGGTGGCCCGTGAGAGCGGCCTTGACCGCGATCTCGGCCGTCTCGAAGTCGCGAATCTCGCCCACCATGATGATGTCGGGATCCTGTCGCAGGAACGAGCGCAGCGCCGCCGCGAAGTTCAGCCCGATGGAGTCGTGCATCTGGCACTGGTTGATCCCGGCGAGGTTGAACTCGACCGGATCCTCGGCGGTGGAGATGTTCTCGCTGGTCTTGTTCAGGTCCGCGAGCGCCGAGTACAGGGTGGTCGTCTTGCCCGAGCCGGTCGGGCCGGTCACCAGCACCATCCCGTAGGGCTTGTAGATCGCCTCCTTGAAGACGTCGATCTGCGACTGTTCGAAGCCCAGCTTGGTCATGTCGAGCTGCAGGTTGCTCTTGTCGAGCAACCGCATGACGATCTTCTCGCCGAACAGCGTGGGCAGCACGCTGACGCGGAAGTCCATCTCGCGTCCACCGCCGAGCTTGATCTTGATGCGGCCGTCCTGAGGCAGGCGGCGCTCGGCGATGTCGAGCTGCGCCATGATCTTCATGCGGCTCGTGATCGCGTTCTTGAGCTTGAGCGGCGGGTTCATGATCTCGTAGAGCACGCCGTCGACGCGGTAGCGCACGCGGAAGGACTTCTCGTAGGGCTCGATGTGGATGTCCGAGGCGTTCTTCTTGATCGCGTCGACCAGGATCAGGTTCACGAGTCGAACGACCGGCGCCTCCTCGCTCGACTTCTCGAGGTCGACGACGTTCGCCTCGGCCTCCTGCTCGGCGACCTCGACGTCCTCGGGGTTGAAGCCCTCGATGATCTCCTGATAGGTCGCCGACTCGTCGTAGTAGCGCCCGATGGCGTCGCGGATGGCCTCTTCGCTCGCGACCACCACCTCGACGTTGTAGCCGGTGTGGAACTTGACGTCGTCGATGGCCGTGAGGTTGGACGGATCGCTCATCGCCACGATGAGGGACGAGCCGGCGCGGTTCACGGGGAGCACCTGGTGGCGGTGCGCGAGATCGCGCGGGATCAGCTTGATCACCGCGTCGTCGATCTGGAACTCCTCCAGGTTGATCGACGGCACGCCATAGTGCTTGCTGAGGAAGGTGGTGAGCTCGCGCTCCCCGACCATGCCCAGCTTGGTCAGCGTGTAGGCGAGGCGGTCACCGGTCTTGCGCTGCTGCGCCTGAGCGTCCTTCAGCTGCGACAGGTTGATCAGGTTCTCACGAACCAGCAACTCGCCGAGGCGATCCGACATGCGTGTCCCTCGTCCGATCACGGCGGCGCATCGAGGCGTGACCGCCGGGTGTTCCGGTGGCGCCGCACACACTCCTGGCGCAGCGCCGGGCCATTAAACGTGTTCCGAACGCGAGGTGTCAATCAGCCGAAGGGTCGGGACAAACGCCTGGGCCCGACGTGGGCGTGGCGCCGAGCGCGGACAGGGCTGCCGCGAGCGGGGGGCGGAGGCCGGTCCACGCTTCGAAGGCGGCGATCCCCTGGGCGGCGAGCATCACGAGGCCGTCCTCGGCGCGACGCCCAGCGGCCCGCGCGGCGTCGACGACCAGGCGCGCCGCCGGACCATAGGCGAGGTGAATCACGCGCGCGTGCTCGGGCAGCGTCGACCAGGGCAGGGTGGCCTCCGCAGCCCAGCGGCCGGGTGGCAGGGCGAGCACCACCAGGTCGACCGTCGGCAGCAGCCCCACGGTGTCCTCCAGAGCACCCACAGCGACGCCCCCAAAGCCCAGATCGGACACCATCTCCTCGGCGTTCGCGGGCGCGCGCGCTGCCACGCGGAGCGAGCGGACGCCCGCGCGGCGGAGCGCGACGAGCACCGCGCGGGCCGCGCCTCCCGC
>CALBMW010000160.1 GCA_937896275.1 uncultured Myxococcales bacterium | reverse complement strand
CGCGGCGCAACATCGGCCGCCTCGGCGTCGCGGGTCACCCCGCTGTTGCCCGCGCCCCCGCAGCCCGCCTGGGCCAGCGCCCAGGCCAGGGCCAGCGCGCAGACCACGCCTCGCCCGCTCGGCCGCGTCCCCACGAGCTGGCTCAGCGTCATCTTCATCGCCCTCACCCCCGCGTCGAGGGCGCCAGCGGCACCCACCCCAGCAACCGCTCGCGCAGCCGGCCCACGTCGTCGCCCGCCACCACCTCGACGCGATAGGCCTCGGCCCGCCGAAGCTCGGCGTCCCGCAGGGGCCGGTAGCTCACCAGCATCGCCGCGGCCCGCTCGCCCCCCAGCACGTCGGCCAGCGTCTCGAGCTTGTAGAGCGCGGCGTTCCCGGCGTGCCTGTCCTGGTCGAAGCGCCGGGTCTTGCACTCGATCACGTACAACCGGTTGTCGGCCAGGAAGGCCACGTCCAGCTCGTTGCGCACGTCGTCTCCGCCCGCCACCTCGACGCCGCGGGCCAGGTCCTGAATGCTGGGCCGGACGCCGCGCAGACCGTAGATCAGCCCGAACACGTGGGCCTCGAGCCAACCGCCGTTCACGAAGAAGCGCGACGGCTCATCGGCGAAGCGCAGGCGCCCGCCCTGCCGCTCGACGCAGCCCACCCCGGCGAAGCGATCGACGATCTCCCAGAAGGCGCCATCGGCGCGCTCGACCGGCTCCGACACCAAGCTGTGCTCGGCCGAGCCCGCCAGGTAGTTCACCTTGGCCAGCGCCCGCCCGTAGCGACCCATCGACTCGACCAGCGCGTCGCACAGCGCCCGTCGATCGGCCGGCACCCCGGAGGACGGCCCGGTGCCCAGCAATTGCACGCCATGCGCCTGCAAGAAGGCCCCCAGCTTGATGCGGTCCGCCAAGTCCTCGGCCTCGCGCGGGCCGGCCGGATCGTAGAGCCAGATGACCCGGTCGCGCTCGGCGTCGACGTAGAACACCGGCCGATCGGCGGCCCGGAACACCTCGTAGGCGGCGATGCTCATCGGCTTCGTCCCCCCGGTGACGTTCAACACCAGATCCTCACCGCCACGCCCCGCGACCAGCGCCGCCAGCCGCGCGCGCACGTGCTCCAGATCGTAGGCGCGCTCGATCGTCCAGCGGCTGACCTTCACGCGGCGGGGGCGAAGCACGGCACAGAGCCAGTCGGCGCGCTGCCTCATCTCGGGCGAGACCACCAAGATGACCTCGCGCGGCGCCATCGCGGGATCGAAGGCCGGCGTCAGGTTGGGCGTGGGCTCGTGCGAGACGAGGCAGACCTGGATCGCGTGCGACATGCGGATCTCCGGGTGGGTGGGCCGAGCGCCGAAGGCTGACGGGGGCCCGCGACCACGCGCGTGTGCCGGCTCGCCGCTATTTGCCGTCGCCGGGGTCGTTGCTCAGCGCCAACCACGACCAGCTCTTGATCGGCTCCAACTCGAGGCAGGCCTGAAAGTCCTTGCGGGTCTTGGCGTCCATCACGCAGTCGATCCAAGGCCCCGGCTCGACCACGCAACCGCGCGCCCGCTCGTCGATGACCATGCCCTGGCGCCGCACCATCGCCTTGAGCGACTTCGGGGACAGCCCGTAATACTGGTGAGCCAGCGTGCGGTTGATGGCCTCGCGGCAGCGCTCGAGCAGCGGCGTGGCGAAGCCGACCTTCTCGAAGGTGACCGCCGTCCCGTCGCAGTCCAGATCGCCCACCGCCCGCGCGGTGAAGGATCGCCCGTTGGACACGAAGCTGTACTGAAAGCGCGACGCGCGCCGCGGCTTGAAGCCGAGCGCCTTCCAGGTGGGGTGCGCCCAGTCCTCGTCCCTGATCGGCATCGCCACCGGCTTGCCGTCCTCGCAGGCCGGCGCCACAGGTGTCGGGGGCGCCGCCGGCGGGAACACCGCGAAGTCGGCCGGCGGGGTCTTGACGGCGGACGCGAGGCGCTCCGCGGCCTGGGCGATCTGCAGCAGGTTGCGGTCGGCGTCGACGTTGGGGTCGACCTGCTGCCGGGGCTGCTCCTTGGGGATGCCGAGCTTGTCGCGCGCCTTGTCGCACCCGACGGCGCCCAGCGCCAGCGCCAGCGCCAGGCCCAGGACGCCCGCGGGCTGCCATCGACCGGAGAGAAGCAGGACTGACTGGGCCACCGGGACCTCGCTGACCAGGACGACGCCGACGCGCCGTGGGCGCCCACCATACCCCAGCGCCGCCCTCGGAGGTACCCGCCCCGTGTCGGCCTCGGCACCGCGTCACATTCACGGGACGGCCGCCGCGCGAGTCCGGCGTCGCTTGACCTGTGTTTCGCAGGCGCGCAGGAGTTTGCGTGTGCGTCCGCATGAGTGAGCCGGCCGCAGCACGCGCTCCTGGCACTGGTCGTGCCGCAGACCCGCATGTCGTGGCGCAAACCCGCATCACGAAAGAGGCGTCCGGTGCCCAAGCCCAAGCCCAAGCCCAAGCCCAAGCCCAAGCCCAAGCCCGAGCCGCAGCCGGC
>CALBMW010000159.1 GCA_937896275.1 uncultured Myxococcales bacterium | reverse complement strand
GCATCGAGGCGGCGGCGGCGATCGAGGTGCGTGGGCGCATCGTGGCCGATGGCAGCGCCGACACGGGGGGCGCGGGGCGCGGCGGCGGCGAGGGCGATCCCTGGGGCTGCGACGGCGGTGACGGCGGCCCGGGCGGAGATGGCGGCGAGGCGATCGTAGGCCCCGGCCGTCCCGGTCCGGGCGCGGCGGCGAGCGCCGCCTGCGGCGCGAACGCGGGCGCCGCTCGAGGCGGTCAGGGCGGGGTGGGGGGCGCCGGCGCGGGCGGCGGCGTCCTGCTCGTGGCCCCCACCGTCACCGTCACCGGCAGGATCCGCTCGCTCGGCGGCGGCGGTCGCCTGGCCAACGGCGGTACGGTCAAGCTGTTCCACTGCGGCGCCGTGGCGCGCGCGGCCATCGAGGCGGCGCGCCTGCACGAGGACCGCCACCCCAGCTGTCGGTAGGGAGGAACCATGACCGTGGACGACCTGCGGGCGCTGCACGGCGCCCTGTGCCTCCCGCGCGCCATCGAGGAGCGGATGCTCCTGCTGCTGCGGCAGGGCCGGCTCTCGAAGTGGTTCTCGGGGATCGGCCAGGAGGCCGTGTCGGTGGGCGTGTCGAGCGCCCTCCGCCCGGACGACTGGGTGCTGCCCATGCACCGCAACGTGGGCGTCTTCACCGCGCGCGTCGATCTCGACCGCCTCTACCGCCAGCTGTTGGGGCGCGCGGATGGCTTCACGGCGGGGCGCGACCGCAGCTTCCACTTCGGTGATCCGGCGCACCACGTGGTCGGGATGATCAGCCACCTGGGCGCCATGTTGCCGGTCGCCTGTGGCCTCGCGCTGGCCGATCAGCTCGCCGGGCACGATCGCGTGACGGTGCCCTTCGTCGGCGACGGCGCGACGAGTGAGGGTGACGTCCACGAGGCGATGAACCTGGCGGCCGTGTGGCGACTGCCGGTGATCTTCGTCATCGAGAACAACCAGTGGGGGCTCTCGACGCCGCCCCACGAGCAGTACGTCTGCGCGCGGTTGTCCGACCGGGCGCTCGGTTATGGGATGCCGGGCGAGCAGGTGGACGGCAACGACGTGCTGGCGGTGCGCGCGACGATGGCGACCGCGGTCGCCCGGGCGCGCGCCGGGGACGGCCCGTCGCTGATCGAGTGCCTGACCTACCGCATGCGTGGTCACGAGGAGGCGTCGGGGGTGGCCTACGTGCCGGCTCAGGATCTGAGCGCCTGGGCCGACCGCGATCCCGTCGCCCGCTTCGAGGCGCGCCTGGCGGCCGATGGCGTGCTGAGCCCCGCGGAGGCCGCTGGGGTGCGGGCCGAACTCGCGAACGCCGTGCGGGCCCGGGTGGACCTGGCGATGACGGCGCCCGCCCCCGAGAGCGACGCCGAGGCCGAGCTCGGCGCGGTCTACGCGGTGGCGCCGGCCGAGGCCGTCGAGCCCCCGGTGAGCGGCCCCGAGAGGCGCTACGTCGACGCCGTGGCCGAGGGGCTCGCGCAGGCCCTGGCCGAGGACGACCGGACGCTGATCATGGGCCAGGACGTGGCCGAGTATGGCGGCGTCTTCAAGGTGACCGAGGGGCTGGTCGAGCGCTTCGGCCGCGCCCGCGTGCGCAACACCCCCATCGTCGAGTCGGCCGCGCTGGGGGCCGCCATGGGCCTGGCGCTCAACGGTTGGCGCCCCGTGGTCGAGATGCAGTTCGCCGACTTCATCACCTGCGGCTTCAACCAGATCGTGAACAACCTGGCCAAGACGCATTACCGCTGGGGCGCGGCCCTCCCGGTCGTCATCCGCGCTCCGCAGGGCGCCGGCAGCGGGGCCGGCCCCTACCACTCCCAGAGCGTCGAGGCGTGGTTCACCCACGTCGCGGGCCTGAAGGTGGTGGCCCCGGCCAGCCCCTTCGACGCCAAGGGGCTGCTGCTCGCGGCGATCGATGACCCCAACCCGGTGTTGTTCCTGGAGCACAAGGGCCTCTACCGGTCGGTGCGGGGGCCGGTGCCCGAGGCGGCCTACCGCGTCCCGCTGGGCCGCGCCCGCATCGCCCGGGCCGGCGTCGAGGCGACCGTGGTGACCTGGGGCGCCGGCGTCGGGCAGGCGGTCGACGCCGCGGGCCGCCTGAGCCTGGACCTCGAGGTGATCGACCTGCGCACCCTGCTCCCGTGGGATCAGGCGGCGGTCCGCGCCTCAGTGAGGCGCACCGGGCGCGCGCTGGTCCTGCACGAGGCGCCCCTCACCGGAGGCTTTGGCGGTGAGATCGCCGCCACGATCTCGGCCGACTGCTTCGAGTGGCTCGACGCCCCCGTCGGCCGCGTCGGTGCGTTGGACACGCCGGTGCCCTTCGCCAAGGCGCTCGAGGCCCTGCACCTGCCCGGTGCCCGCCTCGACGCGGCCCTGCGCGCGTTGGTGGCCTACTGAAGAGGTGTCCAGCAATCGAACGCCGTCGCGTCCGCAGCAGGCGGGCGATTGATGGACACATCTTGAGAGGGGACGGGCGTCGCGGCCCGCTCAGCCGCAGCGCTGCAGCACGTAGCCGCGCCGGCTGGCGCGCTCGAAGGCGGCCCACAGGAGCTCGTCGAACAGCAGCGGGAAGAGCGCGGCCGCGTCGAAGAAGCACACCTCGACGGCAGACCGCGCGACCGCGTCCACGGGTGCGGCGACCTGACCGAGGCAGTGCATCACGCCGAGGCAGCCGGGGGCGGCCAGGCGCTCCGGCGGCTCGTCCGGGTCGGTTACGCCGATCTCGCCCTGCAGGACCATGAACACGCCGTCGGGCTGATCGCCTCGCCGCACCAGGGCCTCGCCCAGCGAGAGGCGACGGTGGATCGCGTGCTCGGCGAGGGCGCCGCGCTCCGCGGCCCGCAGCGGGGCGAAGAGCCGACAGCCGGCCAGAAGCCAAGCCGTCGTCGAGCGCTCCTCGGCCCGCGCAACCTCGCGGTCGAAGGCCGGATAGCGGCGGCGCGCGTGTGTCAGCGCCGGGCTCGGTACCCGCACCAGGGTCGCGCCGTCGTCGGTGACCACGCGAGGCGGGCGCGCGGCCCCGAAGGGCACGACCAGATCGCCCGCTTCGGCGGCCGCGAGCGGCTCGTGCCGCGCGCCCACCGCCCGCTCGAAGCGCACCGCGCCGCTGCGCACGAAGAGGGCGTCGTCTCCCCAGGCCAGCGCGCCCACCGTGGCGCCGGCGGGCAGCGCGCTCTCCTCACAGCCGGCCACCAGCGCGTCCAGCGCCGTCGACGGCAGCGCGTCGAGGACGCGCGACGCGGCGGCCCCGCCGAGGTCGAGGCCACGCGGAGGCTCACTGGGGTGGTCGTCTTCGCGCACGCGCCCACAGCAACACGATCCCGCCGGCCGAATCCACCCTCAACTCACACGGTGGCGGCCTGCACGGCTTTGCCATGACTCCGCCTCCGCTCCGCCCGGTCCCAGGCATCGCCTGCGCACGCTCACCCCGTACAACCTGGACTCACCGACCATCGTGGAGCACATCATGAACAACGCGATTCCGGGGTCCGCGGCCCGCGAGTTGGCCTGGGCCGTGGGGGGGGCCGCCGTCGTCGGAGCCTGCCTCGGGGCGCGCCTCGGCCCGCAGGCCTCCCTGGCCCTGACGCTGTCCGTCCCGGCGGCCTTGATCGGCGTCGCCGGCGTCACCGCGCCCGCGCTCTACATCGGCGCCACCTTCGCGGGCGTCGCTCCGGCGCCCAGCGCCTTGTTCGCCGCGCTCCACCAGGGGCTCGGGGACGCCGGACGCATGCTCGTTGGCCTGGCGCCCGTCCTGGTCCTCCTCACCGCGACCGCGACCTCGACCGCGACCGTCACGGGCCTGGGGCGTCTGGCGATGCTCGTCGCCGTGGCCACGGCCCTTCGGCTCAGCTGGCCGCGCGTGTTCGCCACCACCACGAACCTGCGGCGCGCCGCCCTGCTCTTCGGTGCCTGGAGCATCGTCGCCCTGGGCATCGGCCACCACCTGCTCGCCGACGCCCTCGCGCGCGCCGCCGGCTGACGACATGGAGACCCGCATGATCACGACCGCCTCCGACGCCGGCCCCTCCTGGCCCGCCCCGTGGCCCGCCCTCGCCGCCATCGACGCGCTGCTGCGCACGCCCGACCGGGTGCTCGACCGCATCGACGCCGGCCAGGATCTGCCCGGGCTCGCGCGCGCCTACATCGCGACGATGGTCTTGGGCACCGCCGTCCTGGGCGCCACCCTGGGCAGCTACCGAGGCGGCGCCCAGATCCTCTTCGCGGCCGCGAAGCTGCCCCTCGTCGCGGTGCTCACCGCCGTGCTCGTCACGCCCGCCTTCGTCGCCGTCCGCCGGGCCGTCCACGGGGCGGTCGATCCGCGGCGCGACGCCGTCCGAGTCCTGGCCTGCCTGGCCCTGGCCGCGCTCTTGACCTCGGCCACGGCCCCCCTCCTGCTCCTGCTCATGAGCCTGGGCCTCGACTATCACGCCTGCACCTTGTCCGCGGTGGCCTGCTGCGGGCTGGGTGGCCTGGGTGGCGGCGCGCTCGCGGTGCGCGTCGTGTCTCGCGATCCGGCCCCCGGCCGCCGCTGGCAGCTCGCGATCCTGGTGGTCGTCGCGTCGCTGTCCGGGGCTCAGCTCGCCTGGACCCTGCGGCCCTATCTGGTGCGCCCGCGCGCCATCGATGTGCCCTTCGTGCGCGACCTCGAGGGCAGCTTCTTCGAGGCCGTCGCGCAGAGCCTGGACTCGGCCCGTGGCCGCTTCCATCGCGACGCCGCGCCGCTCCCGGAAGGGACGCCACCCGCGTGGCACCGATGAGGCTCGGCGACTGGGCCGTGATCTACGCCGCACTGGGCGTCGGCTTGTGCGTCGTGCTGGTGGTACGCGGCCGGCGCGATCCGCTCGACCTCTTCCTGGTCGTGCTCTGTTGGCCGG
>CALBMW010000158.1 GCA_937896275.1 uncultured Myxococcales bacterium | reverse complement strand
CGGCGAACTGAGCCGCCTCGAGGACCACACGGATGTCGTCCTTGAAGCGGCACATGCCGTTCGCGGTGCCCACGATGAAGTCCTCGGCGATGGGCGCGTTGAACACCCGCCCTCGGCCGAAGGCCTGCTGCATGCCCTTGGTGACGTTGAAGACGCCGCCCTTCTCGCCGCTCGCGACGTCCTGTCCCCAAAGGAAGGTGTCGGGGTTGCGCTCGAACTCGGCGTGCAGCGTCTCGTTGACCGCCTCGCGCAGCTTCCAGGTGCCGCCCTCGGCCGGCGTGACCGTCTCGTCGGGGCACCACGGCTCGGGCCACACGAAGTCGCCGACGGTCGCCGGATCGGGCTCCGGCGCGGCCTCGGCCCGGGCCGCCTCGTCATCGAGCCGCGCGTCGTTCGCGGCCTCGAGCCCCGCGATCTCACCCTCGTCGATCCCCGCCTCGATCAGCGCCGCGCGCAGCTTGGGCAGCGGATCCCTGAGGCGCGCCGCCTCGATGTCCGCCGCGTCGCGGTAGAGGTCCTGCCGATCGCTGTTGGAGTGCGGCCCGATCCGCACGCACTGCGCGTGCACCAGGGCCGGCCCCTCACCGCTCTTCGCGTAGTCGGCCGCCTCGGTCATCGCGCGGTGGCAGGCGGCGAAGTCGGTGCCGTCCACGTTGAGGATCTTCAGGTGCTTCAGGCCGGCGTAGTTGTCGCTGACGCGTGCGTTGGCGCTCTGCTCGGCCACCGGCACCGAGATGCCGTAGCCGTTGTTCTGAACGACGAAGATCACCGGCAGCCGCTCGCGCGACGCGCCGTTGAGCGCCTCGTAGACGTAGCCCTCGCTGGTGCTGGCCTCGCCCTGGCTCGAGATGGCGACCCCGTCGGCCCCGTAGTACCTGATCGCGCGCGCGACGCCGACGGCGTGCAGCGTGTGGTTGCCGGTGCAGCTCGACACGTTCTGGATGCCGATCGACGGCTTGGCGAAGTGGTTCGACATGTGGCGGCCGCCGCCGGCGACGTCCGTGGCCTTGGACAGGCCGTTGAGGATGATCTCCTCGGGCGTCATGCCGGCCGACAGGCAGCTCAGCAGATCGCGGTAGTAGGGGAACAGATAGTCCTGCCCCGGTCGGAAGACCTGGCCGATCGCCAGCTGGATCCCGTCGTGGCCCGCGAAGGGCGCGTGGTAGGACCACCCCTTGGCCTTGCGAATATAGCCGCTCGCGCGCTCCTCGAGCCGCCGCCCGAGGTGCGTGATCCGGTACCAGTCCAGCGCCTGCGCCGGCGCGACCCCCTGCAACGGGTCCTTGGCCACGTCGTCCTCCGCTCCCCATCCGACCGGCGTTCAGAGCGCGTCGCGGATCGCCTTGATCATCGTGCTCGTGCGAGACCGGCCGCCCAGATCGGCGGTCAGGTGCTTCTGCCGGGCCAGGACGCCCTCGACCGCCGCCTGTAGCCGATCGGCCACCGCCTGCTGCCCGATGTGCGCGAGCAGCTTCAGCGCCGGCATCACGAAGGGCAAGGGGTTCGCCTTGTCCTTGCCCAGGAGCTCGGGCACCCGGCCGTGGATCGCCTCGAAGACCGTGCAGTCGTCTCCCTGATCCACGCCCCAGACGGCGCTGATGCCGCCCACCAGGCCGCCGCCGAGATCGCTGATGATGTCGCCATAGAGGTTGCCGCACACCAGCACGTCGAACTGATAGGGGTACTGCACCAGCTGCATGCAGGTGTTGTCCACGATCAGCGAGCGCGTCTCCACGTCGGGATAGTCCGCCCCGATCTCTGTGCCGACGCGCAGAAACAGCCCGTCGGACTGCTTCATGATGTTGGCCTTGTGCACGATGGCGAGGCGGCGGCGACCGTGGGCGCGGGCGTAGCGGAAGGCGAACCGAAAGATGCGCTCGCTGGCGGATCGCGAAACGACCTTGATCGACTCGACCACCCCGGGGTGCACCTCGTGCTCGAGGCCGGCGTAGACGTCCTCGGTGTTCTCGCGGATGATCACCAGATCGACATCCGCGTAGCGGCTGGGCAGGCCGGCGAGGTTCTTGATGTGGCGCACGCCAGCGTACAGGTCGAGGGCCTTGCGCAGGGCCACCGACGGCGACAGGTTGCCGACGCCGGGGGGGGTCTGGAAGGGCCCCTTGAGGGCGACGCCGTTGCGACGAATCGACGCAAGCGTGTCGGCCGACACGGGCTCCTCGTCCGCGCCCACCTCTTCGATCCACTCCCACGCGATCTCGGCGCCCGCGTCCGCGAGCAGCTCGGTCACCGGGCCCGCCAGGTCACGCCCGATGAGATCGCCCGGCAACAGAGAGACGGTCCTGGCCTTCACGCGCGCACCTCCTCGGGAGCAGGCAGGGCGTCGATGATGGCCTGCGTGATGTCGTGAGTGCTCGCGCGCCCGCCCAGATCGCCGGTGCGGACCGTCTGCGCGCTGAGCACTCGGCCGATGGCGCCCTCCACCCGGGCCGCCGCCACCCGCTCGCCGATGTGCCGCAGCATCATGGCCGCCGACAGGGTCAGGGCGATGGGGTTGGCCTTGTTCTGTCCCGCGATGTCCGGCGCCGAGCCGTGCACCGCCTCGAACACCGCGCAGGTGTCGCCGATGTTGGCGCCGGGCACGATGCCCAGGCCACCGACCAGCCCACTGCACAGGTCGCTGACGATGTCGCCGTACAGGTTCTCCATCAGCAGCACATCGAACTGTTCGGGCGAGAGCACCAGCTTCATCGCCAGACGGTCGATGGGCATCTCCTCGACCTCGACGAAGGGGTAGTCGACCGCAACCTCTCGACAACAATCGAGAAACAGGCCGTCACTCAGCTTCATCACCGCGGCCTTGTGCACCACCGTGATCTTGCGGCGACCGGTCCAGCGCGCGTACTCGAAGGCGTAGCGGGCGATGCGTCGGCTGGCGTCCGCGGTGATGATCTTCAGCGCCTCGACGACCCCTGGCACCACCGTGTGCTCGCGGCCGGCGTAGAGGCCCTCGGTGTTCTCGCGAATGACGACCAGGTCGACGCCGTCATGGCGCGTCTTCAGGCCGGGCCACGAGCGCACCGGGCGAAGGCTCACGTAGGTGGCGAGCGCCTGGCGGAGGCCGACGTTGACGCTGCGGAAGCCCTTGCCGACGGGCGTGGTAATGGGGCCCTTGAGCGCCACCCTGTGCTGCCGGATCGAGTCGAGCGTGATGTCGGGCAGCGTGCCGTGACCCGCCTCGACGGCGCGCAGGCCCGCGAGGCGCTCCTCCCACTCGATGTCGACCCCGGTCGACTCGACGATGCGGACGGCGGCCTCGGTCACCTCGGGGCCGATGCCATCGCCGGGCAGCAGAGTGATGGTGTACTTCATGCGGACTCCTGGGCGGACGCGTCGGCCTCGCGGGCGGCGTCACCCGCCGCGACGGGCGCGAGGGCCCGCACCATGCGCAGGCTGGCGGCGCCGGAGGGATAGGCGGTGTCCTCGGCCGGCGCCCGCTCGAAGCCGAGGCTCTCGAACAGCGCCCTGGCCGGGCCGTTGTCGGCGGCGACGTGGAGCGCGGCGCGCGTGACGCCGAGGGTGGCCGCGTGGCGGGCCCCGAGCGCGAGGGCGTGCTGCATCAGCCGCGCCCCGAGGCCCCGACCGCGCAGAGCGGGCTCGACGAAGACCGCGATCATCTCGCAACAGGCGGCGGGCGCGCCGGGCGCGCGCACGAAGGCCCAGGTGACGAAGCCGATCACCGCGCCGCCGGGCCGCGCGGCCACCGTCGTCTGGACCCCCGGCTCACGAACCCAATCACGCAGGATGCCGCCGTAATCGCCCAGCGCGGCGAAGGCAGTGGCGCCCAGGCGAGACACCACGGGCAGCTCGTCGCGCGTGGCGCTGCGCAGATCGATGCGAAGGTTGTGGGGGTCGGGGTCGGACACGCGCACACGATACGCAGACGGTCGTGGATTGCAAGGACCCAGGGCGGCCGGCCAGGTACGCCCGATTGAGCGCGCGGGCCTGCGCTCGACAGCCTTGGCCGCGCGAGCGGCGCGGCCTAACATGGCCCGATGTGCGAGCTGCTGGGCATGAGCGCGAACGTCCCGACCGACATCTGCTTCAGCTTCACGGGGCTGATGCAGCGCGGCGGTCGCACCGGCCCCCACCGCGATGGGTGGGGCATCGCGTTCTACGAGGGGCGCGGCTGCCGTACCTTTCACGATCCCCGGCCGAGCGCGGAGTCTGAGGTCGCGCGCTTCATCCACAGCTATCCACTCAAGAGCTGCATCGTCGTCAGTCACATCCGCCAAGCCACGCACGGCCGCGTGTGCCTCGAGAACACGCACCCCTTCACGCGCGAGCTGTGGGGGCGCCACTGGTGCTTCGCTCACAACGGCAAGCTGCCCGGCGTGAAGCTGCGCCCCCTGCGGCGCTTCCGCCCGGTCGGTACCACCGACAGCGAGCATGCCTTCTGCTGGATGCTGGATCGCCTCGCCGACCGCTTCGACCGGCCGCCGGCCACGCGGGCCTTGCGCGTCGAGATCGCTCGCCTCGCGCGGGACCTCGCCACGCTGGGCACCTTCAACCTGCTGCTGAGCGACGCGCGTGATTTGTACTGCCACTGCAGCACCACGCTGTGCTGGCTGACGCGGCGCGCGCCCTTCGGGGTGGCGCACCTGATCGACACCGATCTGGCGATCGACTTCAAGCAGGAGACCACCCCCGACGACGTGGTCACCATCATCGCCACCCGCCCCCTGACCCCGGGCGAGGCGTGGCATCACATGGCCCCGGGCGAGCTGCGGATCTTTCGGCTGGGCGAGGCCGTTGAAAGCGCAGGGATCCGCGGCTACGGTGCCCCGGACCATGCAGGAGGGCTGCCATGAGAATCCTCGAGGGCGCGTTGGAGCTGAGCTTCCACGGCGACATCAAGCGCTGCCCGATGGCGGGCGTGCGCGAACCCGACGGCACCGTCGAGGTCGCCGTCGCCACCCCCTTTGGCCTGCGGCGGATCCACGTGCACCTCGACGCCGAGCGGCGAATCGTCGAGGCCCACACCTTCGCCTTCGACTACGAGTCGGGCGAGGTGACGCGCTTCGAGCTCGACATCTCGGGTGGGCCCCAGACGCCCGACCGGCGGGTCTTCGCCGGCACGGTGAGCGGAGGCGGCTTGCAGGGTCGGTGGACGATCACCGAGCTCGGTCCGGTGGATGACGAGGCCGAGGAGGCCAACCACGCGCTCCATGTGTCGACGCGCATCCCAACCGAGCAGACCCCCGCGCCCCGGCGTGATGACGACTGAGCTGGCCCGAGGACGGCTGAGCTGGCGTGTGGGCGACTGAGGCCGGATCGGCGAGTCAGTCCTCGCCGGGCGTCAAGTCGATCATGCTCGTCACCATCGTGCGCTCGTCGTCGTCTTCATCGAAGTCGTCGCGCGTGGCCTCGATCATCGACAAGTCGTCCGCGGGGTGGATCGGCGACGACATGAGCGCGGCCGGGCGCTCGATCAAGCCCGGCGTCAGCTCGATCCGGGTGAAGGTGCCCGTCTCGACGCGCACCCGAAGCGCGTGGAGCGCGTCGGCGACCCTCGAGCCCGCCGCGTGTTGCACCTGCACCAGGAGCGCGTCGACCTCGGCGTCACCGGCCTGAGCCAGCAGGCGCCGGGCCGCGCCGTCGTCGACCGCCATGTGCTCCCGCTCGGCGACGGCGCGCAGCAGCAACGCCAGCGACGCCGCCGAGGGCACGCGCTGGGCGGGCTCCAAGGCCAACGCCATCTCGACGACGCGGGCGATGGACGACGGCACCGCGGGGTTACGGCCCTCGATGGAGGGCGGCGGCACCCCGTCGAGGAAGCGGCGGAAGATCTCCGAGTGATCGGCCGACACGAAGGGGATGTGCCCGGTCAGCATCTCGTAGAGCGTCGCGCCCAGCGCGTACACGTCCACCAGCGGGGTCGGCTTCTCGTGGTTGAACTGCTCGGGCGGCATGTACCAGAGCGTGCCTACGTTGGCCCCGGCCATGGTCAGATCGGGGCTGCGCTCGGGCGCCTTGGCCACCCCGAAGTCCGTGAGCCGCGTGGTGATCGTGTCTTGCGGATCGACCAGCATGATGTTGCCGGGCTTGATGTCGCGGTGGATGACCCCGCAACGATGGGCATAGGCCATGGCGTCGGCGGCCCGGATGCCGATGTCCACGGCGAAGTCGACCGGCAACGGCCCGCCCACGGCGCGCAGCGCGTCCTCGATGGAGCCCCCGGGCAGGTACTCCATGACGATCGCCTGAAACAGCGGAGACTCGAGATAGTCGTGGATGCGCGCCACGTGTGGATGATCGAGCTCTGCCTGGAGCGCCGCGCCCTGACGGAAGCGCTCCGCGAGCAGCGTCTCCTCTTCGCCCGGATCTTCCCGACGGCGCACCTTGATGGCGACCGAACGACCGATGAGGCGGTGCTGACCGAGCAGCACCGTGCCCATGCCCCCGTTGCCCAGCCGCCCCTCGACCAGGTAGGGCCCGATGCTTCGTGGGAAGCGCGCGCTCACGCCGATCCGCTCATGCGTCGCCGTCGTCTTCGCCGTCGTCTTCGTCGTCGCCCTCGTCCTCGTGATCGCCCGCATCCGACGCCAGGCCGAGGAGCTGCCCGAAGCGCCGCGCCTCGTTCATCATCGTCGGCGCCACGAACACGACGTCACCGCCGCGGCGCGCGCCGGCCAACTCGAGCAGCCGATCGAGGTGGTGATCGCTCAACCGACCGCCCATGCCGACGCCGCCGCGCACGCGCCAGTACACGCGGTCGCCTGCGGGCAGGTCGTCTTCCTCGTCGGCGAGGGGATCGGCCACCGCGATGAGGCCCCCCGCCGCGCACACCGCGTCCCGATCGTCGGGCTGGCCCTCCCAGATGCCCTCGGCCCACCAGGCCACGGCCAGGCCTGCGGGGCGCGCCGCGGCGAAGAACTCGGCGAGCGCCGCGCGGTTCTCGCGGGTGGGCCGGAAGGTGGCCGGGGTGCGCAGCAGCACGATGTCGGCCGCCAGCGTCTCGGCGGCGGCCAGCGTGGTGGCCCAGGCCTGCTCGGCGGCAGGCCCGCGGAAGCCGGCGGCCACCAGCCCCGGATCCACCCGCGGCACGAAGCGGGCGGTCGCCGGGGCCCGGGCGCGCCAGCGGACCAGCGTGCCGCTGCGCGCGGCGAGATCCCGCTCGGTCAGCTCCTGGGTGTCCAGGCTGGCCCAGTAGCGGCGGCGGGGTCCGGTGTAGCCCACGCAGGCGACATGGAAAGCGTTCATCGTGGCGCCATCATAGTGCAGGGGCGGCGGGGGGAGCGACGAGGCTCCCCAGCGGCGCGTAGAGGTACATCGCGCGCGGCGCGGAGAAGAACGCGTCGGTCAGCGCGGCCTGAGGCGCTGGCGTGGCGAGGCGAGCGCGCAGCAGGTCCACCAGCGTCGGCTCCCGCTCGTAGCGCACGACCGTGAAGGGGCCGCCTTCGGCCAACTGCGACAAGGTGTCGAGGACGGCGTCGCGATAGCCGATGCCATCGATGAGGCGCGCGTCACGCGCCTGCTCAGCGGTCAGCAGGCGACCGTCGGCGATCGCCCTCAGGGCCGCCTCGTCCACGCCGCGTCCGTCGACGATGAGCTTCAGGAAGCGTGCGTACATGGCGTCGACCACCTCCTGCAGCAGGGCGCGGTGCTCGGGGCTGACCGGCCGCGTAGGGCTGAGGATCGCCTTGTTGGCGCCCGACATCACCGACTCGTCGGTGACGCCGTAGGTCTGCATCAGCCCGTGCACGTTGAGGGAGGGGATGATGACCCCGATGCTGCCGGTGATGGTGGTGGGGCGCGCCCAGATCCGGTCTGCCGCCACCGCCAGGTAGTAGCCCCCCGAAGCGCACAGATCGCCCATCTCGACCACGACGCGCTTGCCCTTGTCCCGCAGCTGCTTGATGCGGTGGTGGATGGCGTCGGCGTCGGTCACCGATCCCCCGGGCGTGTCAACGTGGAGCAGCACGCCCGCCACGGCCTCGTCGTCGAGGGCGTGCTGGAGCATGTCGAGGGTGCGCCGCGTGACGCCCCCCGGCCGACCGAGGGTGCCGGGGCCGGTCATCAGGATGCCCCGCACCTCGATGATCGCCAGCTTGCGCGTCGCGGCGGGCTCGGCCTTCTCGACGACCTCGCGGACGCGCGTGTCGTCGCCGCCCGCGCCGCCGAACAGGCTGGCAAGGCTGATACCCAGCACGCCCAGCCCGGCGAGGCCGGCCATCAGCACCAGCAGGCAGCCGATGCCGCGCCCCGACCGGCCACCTTCACCGCGTTTCGTTCCCGCGCTCGCCGCCACCCGTCACCTCGCTCCGTCGGACCGGCACCCCTAACACAACGGAGACGCTTTGTCCCCTCTGCACGCGCGTTGTGCCAAAGAGCCTCCCCACAAAGTCCGGACCGAGTGCAGTGCCGGGCTGCCGGTCGAGGCCAAGGCGGGAAGCTGCAGGAATACCCGGGGTATTCGAAGGCTTTCCAACGCAGGCATCGGCCTGCAGAACGGTGCTGCGCGACGCGGAGCGATTTTGTGGGGAGGCTCCTGAAGCCACCCCCTCTATACGCGGCCGGCCGGCAGGTGATAGTGATTCCCGTTGTTCGACACGCCGAGGTGCCCCATGGAGACGTCCCCGATCGACGCCGTCGACCCCGAGATCGCCGGCCTCGTCCGCAGCGAGGCGGCCCGCCAGCGCGGCGTGCTACGCCTCATCGCCAGTGAGAACTACGCGTCGGCGGCGGTGCTGGCCGCCACCGGGAGTTGCCTCACCAACAAGTACAGCGAGGGCTACCCCGGCAAGCGCTATTACGGCGGGCAGGTCTTCGTCGACCAGATCGAGCGCATCGCCTGCGCGCGCGCCTGCTCGCTCTTCGGCGCCGACCACGCCAACGTGCAGCCCTACTCCGGCTCGCCGGCCAACCTCGCCGCCTACCTCGCCCTGCTGCAGCCCGGCGACACCATGCTGTCGATGAGCCTGCCCCACGGGGGGCACCTCACACACGGCTGGAAGGTGACGGCGTCGGGCACCTACTACCGGGCCGTGCAGTATGGCGTGCGCAAGGACGACCAGCGCATCGACTTCGATCAGGTGGCGGCGCTGGCCCACGAGCACAAGCCGAAGCTGATCGTGTGCGGCGCGTCGGCCTACCCTCGCGTGATCGACTTCGCCCGGTTCGCCGAGATCGCGCAGGAGGTCGGCGCGCTGCTGCTGGCCGACATGGCCCACATCGCGGGTCTGGTGGCGGGGGGGGCGCACCCCTCGCCGGTGCCCTACGCCGACGTGGTCAGCACGACGACCCACAAGACGCTGCGGGGCCCACGGGGCGGCATGTTGCTGTGCAAAGCCGAGCACGCCAAGGCCATCGATCGAGCGGTCTTCCCCGGCCTGCAGGGCGGGCCGCACGACCACACGACCGCGGCCATCGCCGTTGCCCTGGCCGAGGCCGCCACGCCCGGCTTCCGCGACTACGCCGCCGCGGTGGTGGCCAACGCGGCCGCGCTGGCCGAGGGCCTGCTGTCGCACGGCTTCGACTTGGTGAGCGGCGGCACCGACAACCACCTGATCTTGATCGATCTGACCAACAAGGGTGTCTCCGGCAAGGTGGCGGCCAAGGCGCTCGAGGCGGCGGACATCGTCTGCAACGCCAACAGCGTGCCCTTCGATCCGCGCAAGCCTTTCGACCCGAGCGGCGTCCGCCTGGGGACCGCCGCGGTCACCTCGAGAGGCCTCGGGACCGACGCAATGCGCCAAATCGCCGACTGGATCGCGACCATCGTGGCGGCGCCGGGCGCCGCAAACCTGCACGCCCACCTTGGCGAGGCGGTGCGAGCCCTGACCGCGCAGCACCCGGCCCCGGGGCTCTGAGCGGGGCCGCGGACGACCGCACCACGGGTGTCAGGCTGAGCAGAGCGCCAGGGCGGGCGTCGGGCTGGCCGTGCGGGGAGCCCGAACGGGCGCGGGATGAGCCGAGCCGGGAAGCCGAACAGGTCCGCGACGACTGAGCCGCGACGACTGAGCCGCG
>CALBMW010000157.1 GCA_937896275.1 uncultured Myxococcales bacterium | reverse complement strand
CCTGAGCTTCCCGCGACCCCGCGGTGCCTGCTATGAAGCCCGGCGAACCCTGGCTGGAGGTTGGTGTGGATCACACGAGGCTGACGAAGATCCTTCTGGCGCTGGCGACGCTGGGCGTCGCGGCCAATGCGCAGGCCGAGTTGGCGGGCGCGCTCGAGTTCAACGTGGGCTTCGGTGGCACCGCGACCGGCGATCCCGACAAGGGCCCGTCCGCGGACACCGATCTCACCACGACCCTGGGGATCACGCCCATGGTCGAGCAGATGCTGGGCAAGGTGGTCGGCCTCGGCGGCGAGTTCGGCTTCCTCTGGGCCGCGCCCGACGCCAAGGACGCCGACGGCGACGCCGTCACGCGCCGCCTGCTGCTGAACCCGTCGGCCCGCGTTCGCATGAGCTTCCCGATCGTCGACCAAGCGACCTTCGATGGTTTCCTGGCCATCGGACCATCGTTCTGGTTGTCGCAGGACAAGGTGCCGGACGCGGCCGGCGGCGCCTTCCGCCTGGGCTGGGGCCTCCGCTTCGGCTTCGGCGGTAGCTACGCGGTCAACAAGTCGGTGGCGGTCTATGCGAACGTGGGCTATCAGCGCCTGCAGAGCTTCGGGGACGACCTGACCCTGACCTACAGCAGCGTGCCGCTCAACCTGGGCCTGCGCAGCCAGTTCTGAGAGGGCGTGCTCGACCTCAGCCCCGGCCGAGGTCGGCCAGGGACTGCCGGCACCGCGCGGTGTCCTCGGGGCGCCTCAGCGCCGTCCACACCTCGACCGCGCGCCGCAGCAACACCGCAGCCTGGTCGCGGCCGCCCTCGTCGCGCAGCGCCGACGCGATCTCCTCCAGCACGCGCGGCCACTCGTTGACCACCAGCGGTCGCGCCGCGTCGACGGCCAGGGCCGCGGCCAGCCGCGAATCCCGCGCCGTCAGATCGCCGCGGCGTTGAGCGATGCGCGCCAGGAAGGCGTGCAACACCCCCTGCCGCACGGGATCGTCGAAGGCCTCGAGGGCGCCGAGGGCCCGTTCGAAGGCTGCCTCGGCTGCCTCGAGTTCGCCCGCGTCGGCGGCCAATCGACCGAGCTGGGTATAGCAAATCGCCAGCTGGAAGCTGTCGCTCAGGCGCCGAAAGACCTCGATCGCACGCTGGTAGCTGCTCTGCGCGTCGGGGTGGCCCTGCACGCGCTGCGCATCGGCCAAGCCACGCAGGCTTCGGCCCACGCCCGCCTCGTTGCTGGCCGCCGCGTAGCCCTCGACGGCCACCGCGTAGCGCGCCGCGGCCGCTTGGGCTTGCCCGCCCTGCCGCATCAACTCGCCGAGGCGCCAACTCGCCTGGGCCTGCAGCATGGGATCGCCCGCGAGCTCTGCCAGGCGCACCGCCTCCTTGAGCTGCTCGAGGGCCGTCGGACGATCATCGGCGCGGACCGCGAGTTCGCCGAGGGCACGCCGACACGCCGCCTCACCGCGCACGTCGCGCTCGGCGCAGAACAGGTCGCCCGCCTCCGAGAAATGGGCCCGCGCCGCGTTCATCGCGCCGCGTTGCACCGCTGCGCGCCCGCGCGCGAGCTGAACCCGCGCGATGCCCTGCACATCGGTCGTGCCCTCCAGCAGCCGCGCCGCCTCGGCCAGCGCCGGCTCGGCCTCGTTCCCCTGTCCCAACGCCACCTGCGCCTCGCCCACGAGGCACAGCGCCGCCACCGTGCGGGGGGCGTCGGCCGCCTGTCGGGCCCACTCCAGCAGGCCGCCGGCCAAGCGTCCTGCCCGCAGCGGATCGCGGTTGGCCAACGCCATGGTGGCCAAACCCAGCCGTATGTCGGCCCGCACGGTCGCCGCCCGCTCGGGGCGCGCCATGCCCGCGACCAACCGCTCGGCCTCGCCGTACCAGGCGCCGGCAGCGCCGAACTGGAAGGTCTCGCGCGCATGCTCGGCTGCCAGCATCAGGTACTCGAGCGCCTCCTCCGTGCGCCCGGCCGACGCGAAGTGCCCGGCCACGTCGACCGCCGCCGGTCCCGGGGTCAGGCCATGCCACTCGGCCTTGGCCTCGGCCACGCAGCCGTGCAGACCCGCGACGTCGGCCCGGCCCGCCATGTCCTCGAGCACCGCCTCGCGGATCAGCGGGTTGACGAAGGCGAAGGCGTCGCCGGCCTCGTCGACCAGCACGCCGAGGCGCACCAGCCGGTCCAGGCCTCGCTCGAGCCGCTCGATCTCGAGGCCCGCCCGACGCGCCGAGCTCTCGGCGAGGCCGAAGGGGACGACGTCGCCCAGCAGCGCCAGCCACTCGACCACGGCGCGCAGATCGTGGCCCCGCCCGTCGAGGGCGACCTCGAGCCGCGCCCGCATCAGGGCCACCAGGCTTCGCGGGAGCTGCGGCGCGCCAGGCGCGACGAAGAAGGCGTCGTCCTGGGGCCGCAGCGCGCCGACCTCGGTCAGGTAGGACAAGGCCTGCACGCCATAGAGCGGGTTGCCGCGCGCCGCCTGCACCAAGCCCGCGAGCGCCTCGGGGGTGAGGCGCTGCCGCTCGAGCAGCACGTGGCCCATCGTCAGGTCGTCCAGGCGCACCACGTCGCGGAGCTCGAAGAGATCCGGGCGGCGCATCAGCAGCGCGGTCACCGCGTCGGGTGAGGTCGTCGAGGGCAGCAGCCCTGTGCCCTCGACGCGCCGCGCGGCCACCACCAGCACCGGCGCGGGCCGATGGCCGAGTTGGAAGAGGAGGTGCTCGAGGAGGGCCAGCTCGACACCGTCCGCTCGGTGAAGGTCGTCGAGCGTGATCAGCAGCGGCCGTCGGGCCGCCACCAGGCGCACCACGCGCTCGACCACCCGCAGGCTTCGCGCGAGCGCCACGGGGACGTGCCCACCGGGCCACAGCAGCGCCACCAGGGCGTCCAGATCGGCGCGACCGTCGTCCCCCAGGAGGCTGAGCGCCGCGCGCAGGGCCTCCGGCGCGCCGTCCGCCTTCACGTCCGCCAGCCCCAGCGCCCCGCGCAGCGCCTCGGCCAGGCCGCCCCCACCCCCACCGGGCCGGCAACGTCCGCCGGCCACGGTCATCCAGCCCCCCTCGGCCAGCGTCTGGCGCAGCCACGCCAGGAGCCGCGTCCGGCCCACGCCCGTGGGGCCGTCGAGCAGCGCCGCGCGCAGCGTCCCCGCCTCGCACACGTCCACCACACGGTCCCACAGCCAGCGCTGCAGCACCTCGCGCCCCAGGAGTGGTCCATCGTCGCGGGCCAGCGGACGGGCCACGGTGAGGGTGCCGGTGTCGTCGACGGGGTCGGGATCGGGGATGGCCGACCGCTCCCCCGTCGTGACGTTCGCGAGCGGCTGGGCGTTGGTCAGGGTGAGGGAACGATCGTCCTCGAGCGCCGCCAGCGCGCGTCGCATCTCGCCGGCGTTGTCGAAGCGGCGGGCGGGCTCCTTCTCGAGCGCGCGGCGCAGCACCGCCTCGAGCCCGGGCGGCACCACGAGCCCCTCGCGGGCCACCAGGGGCGGCGGCGCGGCGGTGACGTGCTGCACCACGATCGCCGTGCCCGTGCTGCCGACGAAGGGGGGCGCGCCGCTCACGAGCTCCCACACCACGACCGCGAGGCTATACAGGTCGCTCCGAGGACCGACCTCGTCGTCGCCCGTCGCCTGCTCGGGGGCCATGTAGGTGGGGGTCCCGAAGACATCCTTGGCCACCGCGGTGAGCTGGTCGTCGGTGTCGTCCTCCACGCGCGCGAAGCCGAAGTCGAGCAGCTTGAGCAGGTCGTCGTGGTGGGGCCCTTCGGTGACGAAGATGTTGTCTGGCTTCAGGTCCCGGTGCACCACGCCGCGCGCGTGGGCGAAGGCCAGGGCCGCCAGCATCTGATCGGCGTAGCCCGCCAGCACCGCCCACTCGCGGACCGCGAGGCCCACGGGGCGCAAGGGCCTCCCCCGCACCATCTCCATCGCGAGGAAGGGCGCGCCGTCGGCGTCCTCCCCCAGGTCGTAGAGGCGCACGATGTTGGGGTGCTCGAGGCGCGCCACCGCGCGGGCCTCGCGCCGCAGGCGCCGGCGCAGGCGGGCGTCCTCGACGAACTCCGCGCGCAGGCGCTTGAGGGCGACTTCGCGGCGCGCCAAGGTGTCGAAGGCCCGCCACACCGTGCCCATGCCCCCCTGCCCCAGCTCGTCGAGCAGGCGATAGCGCCCCGCCAGCAGCAGCTCACCCGTCATGGCCGCCGCCTCACCGGCGCCCGGGCAGGCGCCACAGCGCGTCCTGCACCTCATCGGCGGCGGCGCTGTTGCCCAGGCTCTGGTGGATGCGCAGCGCGCGCTGCAGCAGATCGGCGGCGCGGCGGTCGCGGCCATCGGCCGCGTCCAGATGGGCGACGCCGCTCAGAGCCCGGGCGAAGTCCTCGTCGAGCACGCACAGGCGCTCGTCGAGCTCCAAGGCGCGCGCGAGGGCCTGCTCGTCAGCGTCCCCCAAGGCGGCCGACGCCCAGGCCAGGCAGGCGTGCAAGACGACCTCCTCGGCGTTGTCGCCGCTGAACGCCGTGGAATGAAGGGCCCGCCTCAGCGCGTCGCACGCCACGGCGAAGCGGTGCTGGTTGACCGCGAACAGCCCCAGCTCGGCACGCGTGGCGTCGGCCCGCGCGTCCTCCCCCAGGGCGTCGAAGGCCACCGCGGCCCCCTGGAAGTTGTGCAGGGCGTCGTCGACCGCGCCCCGCTCCGCCGCCAAGCGGGCCAGGCTGACGTGGCAACGCGCCAGACCGCCGCGATCGCCCAAGGACGCATAGCCGCGCCGCGCCGCCTCGAAGTGAGCCGCGGCCGGATCGGGCTGCTGAAGGAGGCGCTGCGTCTCGCCCAGCAACCACTCGCAGAAGGTGGTGCCGCCCCGGTCGGTGCCCATCACGAAGCCGTCGCGGGCCTGCTCGAGGGCCAGGCGCGCGCCGGAGAAGTCGGCACGACGAAGGGCCAGCTCGCCCAGCCCCTGCCACGCTCGCGCTGTGCCGAGATGATCACCGATGCGCTCCATCGCGAGGCGCGCCTGCGCGAACAACCCCGCCGCCTCGTCCGCCCGTCCGGCGCCGCGCTCCACCATGGCGTGGCCCAGCAGGCAGCGGGCGAAGCCACGCGCGTCCCCGGCGTCCTGGAAGTGCTGCGCCGCCTGTGCATAGGACTGGCCCGCCTCGGGCAGCCGACCCTCCCGCCGAAACAGGTCGCCCAGCATCAGGAGCGCGCGGCCGCCCAACGAGGCCTGCCCGCGACGCTTCGCCCACGCGTGCACGCGCGCCGCGAGGCTCTGGGCCCGCGCGAAACCGCCCCGCAACATCTCCATCTCGGCCAGGTCGAGCCAGACGCGGGCGCGGCGCAGCTGAACCTCCTCCCCTCGCAGGGCCGCCAGCAGCGCGTCGCTGGTCTCGAGCAGCTCGAAGGCGCGGCCCAGGTGCCCCTCCTCGCGGGCCGCGGCGGCGGCCTGCCCGAAGAACTCGGCCGCCCGCTCGTTGTCGCCCGCGCGCTGATAGTGACCCGCGATCTCGGCGGCGACCGGACCGGTGTCGGCGACGTGGAACGCGGCGAGGGCCTCGGCGGCGCGGCGGTGCAGCTCGCCCACGTCGGCGCGGTGCTCGAGATCCACCCGCAGCGCTTCGCGCAGCGCGGCGTGCGCGTAGTGCAGCCGGTCGACCTGCGGGTCGCGCGCCTCGATGAGGAGGTGCACGTTGCACAGCGCCTCGATGGCCCGCTCGATGCGACCGACGTCGCCCAGGACGCGCACCAGGTAGTCGACGAGCAGCGCATAGTCGAAGGCCTCGCCCAAGACGACGGCCCGGGCCAGCACCTCGCCGGTGAATTCGGCGTCAGCCAACCGCCCGACGGTGCCGCGCGCGCGCAGGCGGAGCGCCGTGAGCAGGTCGCGCGGCCAGCCGGCCGGATCGGCGGAGCGCGAGAGCTCCAAGCGGCCACCCCGCTCGACCAGCTCGCCCGCCTGGTGCAGGAACAGCAGCAGCTCGCTGGCAAAGAACGGGTTGCCCGCGGTGCGGCGGGCGATGGCGCGCGCGACCTCGCCGTCGAGCGGCGTCGTGAAGCCCAGCAGTTGGACGATCGCGTCTGCGCTGAGCGGCCCGAGCACGCGGCGCTCGACCTCGGCCCCGGCCACGGCGTCGACCGCTTGCACCACGGCGCGAGCCGCACCCACGGGGCGGTCGTCCTCGTCGGTGGTGTAGGTGACCAGGGCCAGCACCGGGAAGGGCCGGCGTCGCAGATAGGTGGCCAGGTGCGCCAGGAACGGTCGCGTCTCCGGGCCGGCTCGCTCGATGCCCTCGAGGGTCAGCAGGATAGGCCGTTCCACCGCGGCCAGCCGCAGCGCGTCACAGATGCGGTCGTAGAGCACGTCGCCCCGGGCCTCACCCTCGACCGCGGCGCCCATCGCGGAGCCGGCCGCCACGGGCCGCATGTAGGACACGATCGCCGACACGCCGACCGCGTCCATGGGCTCGCCTGCCGACCCGGTGCCCCAACGCATTACGATGGCCCGCAGCGCCTTCTCGGCCTCGGCGCGCTCGTCGGGGAGTTGGCCGAAGAGATCGTCGAGGGCGCCCCGCAGACCACCGTGCTCCCGCACCGCGTCCGGCCCGTGGACGCCGCCGATGCCGAACATCCAGCCGCCCTCGGCCACCTGATCGCGCAGCCACCCGACGACGCGGCTCTTGCCCATTCCGGGCGCAGCGCCCATCAGCAGCAGCCGGCCCGACCCGTCCTCGCACACCGAGCGCACGTGCTGCCAGAGCCAGAGCAGGTCGTCCTCGCGCCCCACGATGGGTTGAGCGACGGCGGGCGCCAGGAGGGCGGCGGCGTCCTCCTCGAGCGCCGCCTGCACGGTGGACGCCTCGAAGCGCAGCGTCTCGCCTTGCAGCGTCACGCCGCGCGCGACCTCGGCGATGCGCGACGCGGCGTCGTCGATCGCGCCGGTGATCGGCGCCGAGCCCGACCGGAAGCGCTGCAGCGCGCGACGCATGTCCGCGGCGGTGGCGTAGCGTGCGTGGGGCTCCTTCTCGAGCGCCCGGTAGACGACCGCGTCGAGGCCCGCGGCGATCTTCAGCCCCAGGCGCGGCTCCAGCGGTGGGACCTGCTCCATCAGGTGCTTGAGCGCCACCGCCATGCCATGCGCCCCGGTGAAGGGCGGCTTGCCCGCGATGAACTCGTAGAGCACGACCCCGAGGGCGTACAAGTCGGTCGGCGGACCGATCACCCCCTTGCCCGACGCTTGCTCGGGCGCCATGTACTGGGGCGTGCCGAAGGCGTCCTGATTGGCCTGGGTGAGGGTCGGATCGATGTCGTCTGCGACGCGCGCGAAGCCGAAGTCGAGCAGCTTGGCCACCGGCCCGTCGGCGGTCTCGAGCACCAGGATGTTCTCGGGCTTCACGTCCCGGTGGATGATGTTGCGCGCGTGGATGTAGGCCAGGGCGGACAGGGTCTGGTCGACCACCGTCAACAGCCACGGCATCTCGGGCTCCTGATCCCGCGCCATCGCGAGCGACAGCCCGTCGATCAGCTCCATCGCGATGAAGGGCACGTCGTCCGACTCGCGGCTGATGTCGTAGACCTGAACGATGTGCGGGTGCTTGAGGCGCAGCGCCGCGCGGGCCTCGCGCCTGAAGCGGCGACGGATGCGCGTGTCACGGGCGTACTCGGGGCGCAGACACTTGAGCGCGATGATGAGCCCGGTGCGCTGGTCGAGCGCGCGGAAGACCCGCCCGACGCCGCCCTCGCCCAGGGGTTCGTCGATGCGGAAGCGGCCAGCGAAGACCTCTCCTGCCTTCATGTCGGATCCGCGAGCCGTGGACTGCGCCGGTCAGCGTCCCCCCGCGAGCGCGCCCCGCGATGGGCCGTGCCCGACGACCGGTTCGGGGCAGGTTAACCCGAGGCTGGCACCAGCACAACGGGCCGGTCAGGGCGGGCGCGGAGGCCGACGTAAAATCGAACATCGAGTCGATTTCATGTCAGCCTCTCACTCAACGCTCCGGCGCGGGCCCGAAGCTGACCAACGCGGCGTCGATCGCGCGCGCGGCCGCGAGGGCGACGTGCAGATCCGCGGTCGCCTCCACGCGCACGACGCAGCTGGGACGGTCGAAGGTCTCAAAGGCCAGCCTGACGAGGGGGCGGCCACCGAGGCGACGGCTCTCGGTCACCGAGGACGAGATCCCGACGCCCACGCTCTGCAGCGCCTCGCCGCGGGCGGGCTGGGGCCAGTAGTGCTGGCGGAGTTGCTCCCCCGCGTCGCCACAGGCGCCCTGGAGCACCATCGACGATGAGGCGTCGCCCGCACCCCGCTTCGCGCGCCACTCGCAGTTGAACAGCAGGCGCGGCCCGGGCTTGGGTTCGTTGATGTGCCAGTCCCCCGCGCCCACGGCCTCCGCGGGCGCGAAGCCCGGCAGCCACTGCGCGCACGTCCACGCGACGGGGCGCTCGGCCCTTCGGCGCGAGAGCGCCGCAGACTGGGCAGAGGCGCGACCGCCGGCGTCCGGCGGCGGCATCAGCGGTCGAATGGGGACCTCGTTGCTGCAGGCCGCGAGGACCAGAGCGCCGAGGAGCGGTCGCAGCCGCTGCGATGTTTCCAGGAGGGCGGCACGCACCGCCCGACGGTGCACGGGGCGGCCCGGGACGTCAAGCGGTTGGCGCTGACGCCGGCCGGTGCGGGCTGGACGCGATAACGTGGCGGAGCGCTCAGGAGCGCTCAGGACACCAACCGGGCCGAGCGCTGTGCGATGCTGTGGGGAGGCTCTTCAGGCCGCCTGCCGCCTGCGCTCGACCAGCAGCGCCACGAGGCCCTCGATCGAACGGGCCCGGCGGAAGTCGTCGACCGTCGGGGTGACGTCGAGGGAGCGGCCCAGCAGCGACGCGAGGTCCATCAAGTCAAGGCTGTCCAGCATCAGCGCCCCCGCCAGGGTGGCCTCGGGTCGGAGGCTCGCCGCGCTCTTGCCGAAGTGCTGTTCCAGGATGCTACGAAGTCGGACCATCACCGCGTCGCGTTCCATGATCGGCTCCTCGTGAAGCGGGCTCGGCACCGACCGCACCGGCCGGCAGCGTGCGGCGGCTGGCTGTGCAAGACACGCGCCCAACGCCGCCGCCCGCAGGCGCGCCTCTCGTGCCCCCGGTGGTGGCTGCGTCAGCCACCACGGCGGCCACCTCGGCCGCCACGTGGGTGCGCCTCGCGCGTCTCATGTGCTATCAAAGCCACCCCGAACCGGCCCGCCCCACGCGCCGGCGTCGACCCGCCCGAGCCCTCGAGGAGTGCCATGCGCCCCGCCCATCGCGACCCCGCGCCCGCGCCGGCCAGTGCACCGCGCCGCGCCCACCAACCGGTCGCTCGCGCGCTGCTGGGCGCGTTGCTCCTTGGCCTCGCCTGGGCCCCGGCGCCGGCTCGCGCGGGCGACCGCCCCGCGTGCGCCTCGCCCCGCGCTGCGGCGCAGCAGTTCCTCGACAATCTTCAGCCGGACCAGATGCGCCCCGCCGAGGCCATCCGCTGCTTCGCGCGGCCCGCAGGCTTGAGTGACGCCGAGGTGGTGACCCGAGCGCGCCACCTCAAGGCGGTGCTCGACGCGCGCGGCCTGTACGTGATCATGGACGATCTGTCCGACGACGGTGACTACAAGGACGAGCGCGGTCGCCACCGCAGCGCCCTGGTCGAGGGCTTCGACTCGGTCGATCTGCGCCGCGACGGCGAGGCGTGGCGCTTCCCTGCGTCGGTGGTGGAGCGCGTCCCGGAGCTCTACGAGGCCACCTTCTCGGGATGGACCGAGAAGACCTTGCAGGCCCTGCCGCCGATCTTCCGACGCGCCTTCCTGGGCCACGAGCTCTGGCAGCTCGTGGGCTTGGCCCTGCTGCTGGCGCTGTGCGCGCTGGTGAGCCGGCTGGTGCGCGTCGTGGTGCGAAACCGCCTCGTGGTGCTGCTCCCGCGCTGGCGCGTCGCGACCAACGCGGAGCTGCTGTCCAACCTCGCGCGCCCCCTCGGGCTGCTGGCCGCGGCGGGCATCTTCG
>CALBMW010000156.1 GCA_937896275.1 uncultured Myxococcales bacterium | reverse complement strand
CCAGCGCAGCCACCGCCTCGCCCTCGCCGGCCCGGGCCGCCAAGGCCGAGCCTGCGTCGGCCAGCGCCCCGTCCAGCGCCAGCCAGGCCTCCGTCCACGTGCGTGGCGTGCCGTCCTCCGGCCACGGGGCGCGCTGACCTTCGGGGGGCCGGGTCATGCCGAAGAGCGCCTCGGCCTGCCAGGCCACCGCGTTCACGGCCGCCGGCACCGCCGTGCTCACCGCACGCCCCACGTCGCGCAACCAGGTCTCGATCCGCGCGCTGCCCACCTGCACCCCGAAGAAGGTCGCCGCGATGTCGGGCACCGCGTGGGCCTCGTCGAAGATCACGACGTCGTGGTCGGGCAGCGCCTGGCCGCCCGCCTCGCGCACCGCGAGGTCGCCGAAGTACAGGTGGTGATTGACGATGACGATGTCGGCCGCCGCGGCGCGCGCCCGCGCCCGCGTCACGAAGCAGGCCTCGAAGTGCGCACAGCGTGTTCCGAGGCAGCTCTCGGAGGTCACCGTCAGCGCGTCCCAGATGGGTGCGTCCTCAGCCACGCCGAAGACCTCGGCGCGATCCCCCGTCGCCGTCTCCTCCTGCCACGCCGCGATGCGCGCGAAGGCCTCGCCGTCCGCCCCCCGCGCCGACTCCCGCTCGAATCGGTGCAGGCACAGGTAGTTGCGCCGCCCCTTGAGCACCGCCGCCGACACGCCCCCCGGCAGCACGGCGGCGAGCAGCGGCACGTCCTTCTTCGCCAGCTGATCCTGGAGCGACCGCGTCGCGGTGCTCACCACCACGCGCCGCCGCGAGAGGACCGCCGGCACCAGGTAGGCCAGCGTCTTTCCGGTGCCCGTGCCCGCCTCGGCCAACAGCACGCCACCCGCCGCGATCACTTCGCTCACGCGGGCCGCGAACGCGCGCTGCCCGGGCCGCCCCTCGAAGGCGGGCATGGTCCTCGCCAGCAGCCCGTCGGGCCCCAGCACGTCGTCCGGCGCGTCAATCATCGCGCCCCTTTTACCCGCACGCGGCGGACTGAGGTAGTCTCGGCCCATGCGTAGCGTGCTCCACGTCGTCGGCGCCCGCCCCCAGTTCGTCAAGGCCGCGGTGGTGCTCGCGGCGGCCGGCGACCGGGCCCGCCACCGCCTGCTGCACACTGGGCAGCACTATGATGCCAACCTCTCGCAGATCTTCTTCGACGAGCTCGGCATGGCCCCACCCGACTACGCGCTGGGCGTCGGCAGCGGCGGGCACGGCGCCCAGACGGGGGCCATGCTCGCGGCCATCGAGCAGGTGATCGAGGCCGATCGACCGTCCGTCATGGTGGTCTACGGCGACACGAACTCCACCCTCGCGGGCGCCCTCGCGGCGGCCAAGCTGCACCTGCCCGTGGTGCACGTCGAGGCCGGCCTGCGCTCCTTCGACCGGCGCATGCCCGAGGAGATCAACCGGATCGCGACCGATCACGTCTCGGACGTCCTGTTGTGCCCCACGCAGGGGGCCGTCGAGCAGCTGCACCGCGAGGGCATCGGCGGCGCGGCGGACGTGCGGCGCGTGATCTTCACCGGCGACGTCATGCTGGATCTGGCCCGCCGCGCGGCCCGCTCGGTGCCCACGCAGACCAGCATCGGGCGGTGGTTGGCCGATCCGACCGGCAAGCCGCCGGCGCCGCTCGCGGACCTCCCCG
>CALBMW010000155.1 GCA_937896275.1 uncultured Myxococcales bacterium | reverse complement strand
GGGCGGCCTCGGGCGACGCCGGGCGTGCGGGTGCCGTCCTGTCCGCGGCCGCGGACACCCTGCCGCCGCTGCTCATCGGTTGCCTGACCGCGGGCGCCCTGGCCCCTTGGCTGGCGGGCATCGCGCCCGGTCTCCTCACCGCCGCCGCGCTGGGGGCTGGCGGGGCAGCCGCGGCCTTCGCGACCCGGGCGGGGGCGGCCCTCATCCTGCCATCGGCCGCGGTGGCCCTCGCGTCAGGCCACGACAGCGCCGCGCTCGCGTGGCTCGTGGCGGCCGGGGTGGGCGTGATTGGACGGGGGGCGCCCGGACCGCGAGGGACCGCGCTTCGCCTTGGCCTCGCCGCCATCGCGGGCGGCGCGCTGGCCGTGGCCACATGGGGACTGGCCCTGGGCTCGCCCGCCGGGGTCGACCCAGGCTCCGCGCCGGCGATGGTGGCGCTGGCCCTCCTGGCGATCGTGGTCTGGCAGCGCGGCCCCCGTGCCCTGGTCGACCAGGCCCTCGACGCCGTCGGCGGGCACACCCACCCGCGCTAGCGCTGGAAGAACGGCCGTGGATCGGCGCACAGGGTCAGCACCTCGTGCCCGTCGGGCGTGACGAGCACGGTGTGCTCGAACTGGGCGCTGGCCTTGCCGTCCACGGTCACCGCCGTCCACCCGTCGGCGAGGATGGCGCAGCGCGGATCGCAGACGTTGAGCATCGGCTCGATGGTGAAGGTCATCCCCGCCTGCATCTTCAGCCGCTCGCGCCGCTCGTAGGCGTGCACGATGTTGGGCGGCATGTGGAAGAGCTCGCCGATCCCGTGCCCGCCGAACTCACGCACGATGCCGTAGCCGAAGGGCGCGACGTAGCGCTCGATGGCACGCCCGATCTCGTTGAAGCGCACGCCGGGCCGAACGATCTCGATCCCGCGCCGCAGCGCCTCGTAGGTGCGCTCGACGAGCACCTTGTGCACCAGCGAGGGCGTGCCGACGAAGACGGTCTCGGAGCAGTCGCCGTGGACGCCGTCCAGGTAGACCGTGACGTCGCAGTTGATGATGTCCCCGTCCACCAGCCGCCGCGCGGAGGGGATGCCGTGGCAGACGACCTCGTTGATCGACGTGCACAGCGACTTGGGGAAGCCCCGGTAGTCGAGCGGGCTGGGGTAGCCGCCCTTCGCGATGGTGACCTCGTGGCAGACGCGGTCGAGCTCGTCGGTGGTGACCCCGATCGCGACCGCGGCCAGGACCTCGTCGAGCACCTCGCGCGCCACGCGCCCGGCGCGCCGCATGCGCCCGATCAGGGCGTCCGACTTGATCAGGCCCGGCCGCTCGCCGGTCTCGCCGCCGGGACGAGCATAGGGGGGTCGCACGATGTGGTCGGGTACCGTTCGCAACGCGATCACGCGGGGGCCTCCATGGGTGGCGGGATCCGCTCACCCCGTCGGCAGAGGTTGGCGGCGGCCCGCTCCCGGTGCAAGGGGCTGCGGTCGATGGGCGTTGCCTGCGCAGAGGGGGTCGACGCGGACAGACGCATCATGTATATAGCCCCGCCGCGGTGGCGTCCGCCCGCCGCCCGTCGTGCGCCCAACCGGTGCCGACGGCCAAACGAGCACGAGCCGTGTGCCCCGGGCACGCGAGGAGGACCGGAAGATGTCGCTGCGCTGCGAGCTGACGGGCAAGGGCCCGATCGTCAAGAACAAGGTGAGCCACTCGAACGTGAAGACGAAGACGTGGGTCAAGCCCAACGTCCACAAGCGCCGCCTCTGGAGCGACGCGCTCAAGGACTTCGTCACGCTCCGCGTGACCACCCACGCGATGCGCTCGATCGAGCACGTCGGCGGCCTGGACAAGTTCATCACGCGGCAGTCGCCCGAGACGCTGTCCAAGCGCGCGTTGTCGGTCCGCAGCCGCATCGTGAAGGCGCGCGGCTGAGGCCACGGGCCGACGATCTCGCCGTCGGTGCCCGTGTCATCCGCCCTGTGCCGTGTCATCCGCCCTGCGGGCGTGCCCGGTCGTCGGTCGTGGAGGGCCGCGCCCACGGGCGCTCCAGACCAGCGGCCAGCAACCCGAAGGCCTCGCGCCCGAGCGTCGTGAGATCGGCCGCGCCCGCCGTGTCGAACCAAGCGCGGAGCGAGGCCCGGATCGCGCCGATGACCGCCCCGGCCGCCACGCGCGCCGCGAAGGGCGGCGGATCGATCTCGTCGCCCAGCGCGCGGGCCAGGCGGTCCTCCCAGGCGCGATCCAACTTCAGTTCGTGGGCGGTGAGCGCCGGCGAGGCCTCGACCACCCGGCTCTGGCGCAGCAAGCTCGCGCGGTCAGCGACGTACTCTTCGGCCAACGCCAGGAAGGCTTCGCGCGCGCGCTCGAAGGGCGTGGCCCCCGCGGCGCTCTCGAGCATGTGCTCGAAGCGCGCGAGGCGCTCCGCCCGCAGCGGGAAGGCCGCGTCCTCCTTGGCGCCGAAGTAGCGAAAGAAGGTGCGGCGGGAGACGTCGGCCGCCGCCGCGATGTCATCGGCGGTGGTGGCATCGAAGCCGCGCGCCTCGAACAGGCGCATCGCCGCCTCGGCGAGCACGTCGCGCGTCTGCGCCTTTTTTCGTTCGCGGAGCCCCATGGGGCCGGCATCGTGTGGGGCCGCATCGACGCTGTCAACCGCGCACACTCGCCGCCATTGTCCGATCGGCCCGACCGGTTGATACTTCGCTGATGCGCCGCACGACGATCTCACTGCTCCTGTGCCTCACCGCGCTCGGGGCGTGCGACGACGAGACCGCCTCGAGCGGCGCGGCCGATCCCCGCGCCGGTGAGACCCCGACGCGCGACGCTGGCTCCCCGACCGACGGGCGGGCTCCCGAGGGCTGCGACGCCTGCGCGGTCGGCGGTCGGCGCTGCGCGGGCGAGGATCGCGTCGAGATCTGCGCCCGCGGTCCCGATGGCTGCGCGGGCTGGGCTCCGCCCACCCTTTGCTCGAGCGCGGCGCAGCGCTGCCAGGGAGAGGGCGTCTGCTGCGCGCCGACCTGCGATCCGGCCGGGCCCGGCCGGTGCGAGGGCGACGGGCTGCGACCCTGCGTGACCAGCGACGACGCCTGCCCGACCCTCGCGCCCGCCGTCCCCTGCCCCGGCGACCAGACCTGCGTGGACGGCGCCTGCCGACCGCGCTGCGGGGACGGCTGCACGGTCGGTCGCGTGCGCTGCGCCGACGCCGCGCACAACGCCGTGTGCGCCGAGTTCGAGGCAGGCTGCACGCGGTTCTCCGATCCCCTCGCCTGCGATCCCGGCGAGACCTGCGCCGACGGGGTGTGCGCCGGCTGCCGCGACGCCTGCGCCCCCGGGGCTCGGTTCTGCGCCGATGACCGCACGGCGCGGGCCTGCGCGCGGGCCGCGGACGGCTGCCTCGGCCTTCAGGATCTGCCCTGCCCCGACGCCTGCGTCGACGGCGTCTGCGTGGCCGGCTGCGATCGTTGTGGCGCGGGCGACACCCGCTGCGTGGCGGGCCGACAGGAGCGCTGCGCGCGGGTCGACGGTTGCCTGGAGTGGGCCGACGACGGTCCCTGCGCCGCGGCCTGCGCCGACGCGTGCGCGAGCGTGGGCCTGGTCCGCTGCACCGCCGATGGGCGTGTGCTGCGCTGCGTCCGCGACGCGCGGGGCTGCCTGGTCGAGGCCCCCGAGGAGGCCTGCGCGC
>CALBMW010000154.1 GCA_937896275.1 uncultured Myxococcales bacterium | reverse complement strand
TGGGGCTCGTCAATGTTCTGGGCAACGTCGGGCTGGGCGTCGGCGCGGCCGCGCTCGGCCTCTGGGTGGGCAGCAGGGTGGCGGGGTGAAGCTCTGGGCGCACCGCGGCAGCCATCACCCAGGTGGCCCGCTCGAGAACACGATGCCGGCCTTCGAGCGCGCGCTCGCCGTCGGCGCGGACGGCGTCGAGCTCGACGTTCACCCGAGCCGCGACGGGGTGGCGATCGTCTTCCACGACGAGACGCTCGAGCGTTTGGCGCCCGGCGACGCGCGTCCCCTCGCGGCCGTGGACGCCGACGAGCTGACGGATCTGCGGCTGGTGGCCGATCACCGCATGCCTCGCCTGGCCGAGGTGCTCGACCTGCTGCTCGGTCGCGTCGAGATCAACATCGAGATCAAGGACGCGGCGGCGCTGGGGCCGGTGCTCGCGGTCCTGCCGGCGCGCCCGGACGGCGTCTTGCTGTCGAGCTTCGACCTGCGAGCGGTGCGCGCGGCCGCCGAGCGCGCGCCCCACATCAGGCGCGCCGCCATCATGGGCGACCCCAGCTTGGATCCGCGCGTCCGCGTCCGCGAGGCGTGGCCGCTGTTCGCCCTGCGCGAGGCGCGCGCGGACGCGTGGCACCCGCACCACGCCTTGGTGCGGCGGAGGTTGGTGGCCGCGCTGCATCGGCGCGGCATCGCGGTCAACGTCTGGACGGTCAACGACCCGGCGCTCGCCGAGCGACTGGCGGCGGTGGGCGTCGACGGCGTCTTCACGGATCACCCCGAGCGCCTGCGCGGGGCCTGAGAACCTGTCACACGGTGGGCGTGGTCGGGAGGCAGCGTCGGCCCGGAAGCTCCCGAATGGGCGTGGTCCGTCTTTTTTGCGCACGATGGGGGCGCGCTGACCGATGGATCTCCGCCTGCCACGGAGGTCCGCCATGCCCACTCCCCTCGCGCGTCGCCCCGATCGCGGCGCGGCCCTTGCCCTGGTCCTGGTCCTGATCCTGTGCGGGTCGTGGCCCCATCGACGACGGGTGCCCGGCGCCGCCTCACCCCCCTGCGAGCGGCCCCTGGTCGTCGACGGCCCCGACGCGGACCGGCTGGTGTGCGATCCCGCCGCCCTGAGCATCCTGGCCGCCGTCTGCCCCTTGGACGCGGCGCCGGTCCCGGGAGATCGCGTGGCGATCGCCTTCGCCGGAGGCGCCTGTCACCTGGTGGTGCGCCCGCTGCCGGCGCCGCTTCGGCTGGCGCTCGGGCTTCGCCTGGACGTGAACATCGAGCCGGGGCGCGCCCTCGAGGCGGTCCCGGGGATCGGCGCGGCGACGGCGCGCGCCCTGGTCGCGGCGCGCCCTTACGGCGCGTGGGAGGAGATTGAGCGCGCCCGTGGGATCGGGCCCAAGCGGCGCGCCGCCCTGGCGCGCTACCTGGTTGTTCGGGGTGCTACTGCTCGGCCGCCTCGGCCTCGGCCAGGGCCTTCGCTTTCGCCTCGGCTCGACGCTTCATCTCCTCGAAAACCTTGAGGTTTTCCTCCAGCGTCTGCTGGTTGCGCCGCACCCGCGTCACGTTCTGCTCGAGGGGGCCCTCGAAGGCGGTGGTCTTCCACTTGCCGTCCTCGAGCGCGAACTCGATCGTCTCGCCGCTCTGGGTGGACACGGTGGCGCGATCCTCGGTCACCGACGGGGCGCCGAGGCTGGTCATGCCGAAGGCGAGGCCACGGCCGTGCTCCAGCTTCTCGAGCTCGGGCAGCACCATGGCCTTGAACAAGGCCGGCCCGTCGGCCGCGTCGAGGGCGCCCTCCGGGTAGGCGCCGCGCGCCGCGGCGCGGTGCTCCTCGGGGTAGCGCTCCGCGATGGCGAGGCGCTGCTCCTTCAAGAGCGTGTGCAGGGTGGCGAGGTGATCGCGCGTGGCCTGCGTCGAATAGGTCAGCATGGCGGACACGTCGCCGCCGTTGACCGCGTCCCTCAGCAGGTGCGCGGCGCCGTCGGGCGTCGCGGGGTCGAGGTTCTCCTCGCAGCCGAGCAGGGCAGGGGGGGCGAGGGCGAGCAGCAAGAGCAGGGCGGTGCGCATGCGGTTGGGTTAGCCGCCCGCGGGCCGCAAGTCAACCGCGGTTGCGTCGCCGTCGGCCGGGCGGCATCATCGCGGCCATGTCGCGGACAGCCCTCATCACCGCGATCGTCGCCGGCCTCGCCGGCTGCGGTCCGCCGCCCAAGGACCCGGCCCTCGAAGCGTACGAGCAGCTCTTCGCGGCCTTGCGCGAGGCGCGCACCGACGACGTGTGGGCGCTGCTCAGCCCCGCCAGCCAGAAGACGCTCGCAGCCCGGATGCAGCTCGACGCGCAAGCGCCCGACGCGGTACGGGACCGCCTCGACGTGCGCCCGGGATGGCAGTTCGAGGTCGACCGGCTGCGGCGCCCCACGATCGATCCCGACGATCGCGGCGGCTCGCGCCGGGTGGTCGTTGGCCGGCTCGCGGGGAGCGCCTGGCGCGTGCCGGTGGTCCTCGTGGAGGGCGCCTGGAGGGTCGACCTGTTGGGCGCGCACCCGCTGGACGGCGGCTGACGCGGCCCCGCCCGTTGCGCCGAGCGCCGCTTCACGCTAACAATCCCCCGGCCCCCACATGATGCTCGGAGATCCGCCACCGGTGGACACCGCCAACCCGCCCACCTCGGACGACGCGACGCCGCCGGCCCTCGCCCGCGGCGACAGCGGTCGCCTCAAGCAGGGCGACATCGTGGGCAGCCGCTTCGTCATCGACGAGCGCCTGCGCGAGGACGCCCCCGGCACCATCTACCGCGCCGTCGACGAGAAGAGCGGCAAGAAGATCGCGATCCTGATGATGGATCAGGCGATCGCCAGCGACAAAGCGGCCACCGAGGCCATGCGCGTCGCTGTCAAGACCGCCACGGATCTGGCCCACAAGAACGTGGTCAGCGTCTTCGGCATGGGCAAGGAGGGCCGCCGGCGCTACGTGGCCCGCGAGTACGTCGACGGGCAGACGCTCGGCGCGCTCCTCGAGAAGAAGGCCACCGCCGGCAAGCAGTTCACGCTCAAGGGCGCGTACAACCTGATCGCCCACGTCTGCAACGCGCTCCAGTATGCGCGGGCCCAGCTACCGCACGGCACGCTGCGCCCGGGGGCGGTGCTCATCAACCGCACCGGCCGCGTCAAGGTCTGCGACTTCGGCCTCGCGGGCATGCGCCCGGCTCTCGAGGCGCGCCGCGACGCCCTCTCGCGCTGGGACGCCCCGTGCTTTCCGGCGGACGTGCAGCAGGCGGACGACATGTACGCGCTCGGCGTCATGCTCTACGCGCTCCTGGTGGGGCGCCCCCCCGAGGGGCCCTCGCCCGCGCTGCCCGAGGGGGCCGCCCAGCGCTTGCCCGCGGCGCTCGCAGAGGTGCTGCGCCGCTGCGTCGCCGCCGATCCCGCGGAGCGCTTCGCCGAGCCGGGCGAGATGAAGGCCGAGCTGCTGCAGGTGGTCGACTCGTCGCGCGGTGGCGAGCGCAGCCGCGGTCGCCTCGAGAGTGAGGCCTCCGTCGAGGCGGCCGCCAGCATCGAGGTGCTCGACGCCACGCCGATGCCCGGCGCGCCGGGCAGGGCCGCGCCCCAGCGCAAACGGGTGCGGCCCAAAGAGGCCGGCGGCTTCGTCATCCCCGAACTCAAGGGGCCCAGCCAGGCCGATGACGACGGCACCGTCCAGCGCTGGCTCGTCGAGCGCGGGGGGGTCGACTACGGCCCGTACACCAGCAAGCAGGTGGTCGAGCAGCTCTTCAAGGAAGAGATCACCGGCGAGTCCACGCTCTATGACATCGAGACCGACCGGCGCATGGCGCTGTCGGAGTTCGAGGTCTTCACCGAAGCCCTCGTCTCGTGGATTCACGAGAAGGCCGAGCGCGAGAAGCGCGCCGCCGAGGAGGCCACCGAGGCCGCGGCGCGTCGCCGGAACCGCATCCTGGCGGGCACGCTGCTGACGCTCCTCGTCGTCGTCGGCGGCGGCGCGGGCGGGTGGGTCTGGTATCGCTCGACGCTGCCCAAGCCGGTCAAGGCCCACCTGCAGAGCCTGCTCGTCGAGATGAACGTGGCGCTGCCCACGGTGAACCTGCCCGAGGAGCTGCCCGAGACCTTCGCGGAGGTCGAGGAGCGGAAGCACAAGGCGGCGGCCAAGATCTCTGGGCGCCGCGCCGCGGCCGAGCGCCGGCAGGTCGAGGAGGAGGCGCGCCTCGCCGCGTCGAGCGAGCTGGTCATGGGCGCAGGCGGCGCCGGAGCCTTCGATCGTGGCGCGCTCGACCGCGCCATCGAGAGCCGCAGCGGGCGCCTCATGAAGTGCCTGCAGGACGAGGCCCGCCGTGATCCGAGCCTGACGGGCGTCGAGGTCAACATCACCGTCCTGCCCAGGGGCGACCTGATCAACGTCAACATGCCCGGGGGCACCTCGGCCGGCAGCGGGTGCGTGCGCGGCTCGCTCAAGGGGCTGAAGGTGCCGCCCTTCGACGGCACGAACGTCAAGGTCAGGCTGCCCTTCAACTTCCACTGACTCGGTCCCGAACCGCACGACGACACCGGAGTCTCCATGCGCGCTGCCTCACCGACCGGATGGGGGCTGGCCGTCCTGCTCGCCGCGCTGGCCACTTCGGCTGGCTGTCGGGATGGCGGCGGCTCGGCCGTCGACGCCGGTG
>CALBMW010000153.1 GCA_937896275.1 uncultured Myxococcales bacterium | reverse complement strand
GGGAGGGCGGCGGCGGGGCCGTCGACGCCGGGGGGGGGGGGGGCGGACAGCCAGGGGCCGGGGGCGTGCAAGGGGCTGGGGGCGCACCGGGGGGCGGGGGCGCGCCGGGGGGCGGTGGCGTTCCGGGGGGCGGGGGCGATCCCGGCGTGGGCTCGTGCCTGGACGCCGCGGGCTGTCCGGGGGCGTCTGTCTGCGCGGACGATGGCGTCTGTCGCGCCGCCTGCGACGACGACGATCAGTGTGGCGGCAGCGGCGCCTGCGTCGAGGGCGTCTGTCATCCGCTGCGGTCCTGCGCGGGCGGCGCCGCCTGTCCGGAGGGCTCGGCCTGCAACTGCCGCGACCTATGCGAGCCCGGCGTCGGTGGGCCCTGCACCCGCGACCTGCAGTGCCAGCCCAGCGACTACTGCGACGCGTGCGCGGGCGCGTGCAAGCCGCGCGCGCCACAGTGCGGGCGCTGTGACGACAGCGCCGGCTGCGACACCCGCGCCACCTGTCACCCGGTCGGCCCCGAGGGGCTCGGCCACTGCCTGCGTCGCTGCGACGGATCGTGCGACGTGCTCGGCCCCGGCTACAGCTGCACCGAGATCGGCGGTGGCGTGAGGGCCTGCGTGCCCGACAGCCGCACGTGTCGTCAGATCGGGGACTGCGCGGACGACGCCGACTGCCCCCCCGGCCGCTTCTGCAACGAGCGGCTCGTCTGCCAGCCCGGGTGCGCCGAGGACACCGGCTGTCCCAACGGCCAGGTGTGCCAGGGTGCGCGCTGCGCGCCCCCGTGCGTCGCCGCGGCCGACTGCGGCGAGGGCGCGGCGTGTGGGCCCGACGGCCACTGCCAGGTGCCGGGCGGGTGCGTCAGCAGCGTCGACTGCACCGAGGCCGAGACCCACTGCGACCGCGCCGCGCATCGCTGCGTGCCCGGCTGCGAGGTCGACGACGACTGCCTCGACGCCAACCTCCAGTGCACGGGGGGGCGCTGCGTGCGCCGCGGCTGCGGCGGCAACTTCCAGTGTGCGTTCGGCGAGGTCTGCCAGCTCGACACGGCCCACTGCGTCATGGCCGAGGGCCGCCACTGCGAGGCCGACTGCGACCCGATGGACGAGACCAGCTGCGGGGGCGAGGGGCGCCGCTGCCTGTCCCTGCAGGACGAGGACGAGAAGCCGCTCGGCGACTACTGCTTCGAACCTTGTCAGCCCGAGCCCAACGAGTGTCCGCAGGGCTATCAGTGCGTGGATCTCGAGGACCAGGACGGCAACGTCAGTGACAGCCTGTGCGTTCGGCGGTGCGACCTTGACCCCTTTCGCTGACGTCGTCCCGCGCGCCAAGGAGCGCGTGCTGGTGGCTGCAGGCCTGGTGTGCGGCGCCGCGGGCAGCCGAGAGTCGGACCTCTTCCTCATCAGCCGTCGGCCCCATGGCAAGCACCTCGCCGGCTCGTGGGAGTTCCCCGGCGGCAAGATCGAGGGGGGTGAGGCGCCCGCCGCCTCGCTCGTGCGTGAGCTGCGCGAGGAGCTGGGCGTCGAGGTCGAGGTGGGCGAGATCTATGCGGTCGGCCATCACGTCTACGACGAGAAGGAGGTCGTCCTGCTGGTCTACGCGTGCCGCGTGATCGGCGGGGAGCCCCAGTGCCACGAGGTCGCCGAGTTCCGCTGGGTCTCCCCGACCGAGCTGGTCTCGGTGCCCCTGCCGCCGGCCGACGCGCCCGTGATCGAGCGCCTGCGCCGCGAGCTGGCGCGGTGACGGACCTCTACCTCCCCGACGCGGCCGCGACCCACGCGCTGGGTGTGGAGCTGGGGCGGCGTTGTGGGGCGGGCGACGTGCTCGCCGCCGAGGGGCCGCTGGGCGCGGGCAAGACCAGCCTCGCCCAGGGGCTGGCCCGTGGCCTCGGCGTGCCGGCCGATCACTACGTGAACAGCCCCACCTACGCCATCCTGCAGATTCACCCCGGGCGCGTGCCCTTCTGCCACGTCGATCTGTACCGCATCGAGGATCCCGACGAGGCCTATGGGCTGGGCCTCGAGGAGAGCGTGGGCACCGACGGCGTGGCCTATGTGGAGTGGCCGCGTCGCCTGCCCGACCTGATCCCCCCCGACGCCCTCTGGATCCGCCTGACGCCCGAGGGCACCGGGCGACGCATCGTGCTCTCCGCCCAGGGCGGCCGAGGGGCGCGGATTCTTGAGGCGTTCGCGGCCGCACGCAAGACGCCGTCGTCGTAAAAGCTTCGTGTTTTCGTATGGTTGACCGCTAGTTGGCTGCTTGGCTTCGCCCTTGCATCGTCGACTCTCCCAGCGAGCCCGTTCGATTCCTTACGGGCCATTTCGCGGTGCAGGCCGCAGGGGGAGAGCACCGATGCTTCGCTGGGTCGCAGCCACCACCATCCTCCTCGTCGCCACCACCGCCGCGGCGGTTCCTCGAGTCGACTGCGCGCGGCAGCGCCTCTTCGACGTCGACGCCGCTGGTGGGTACGTCTCGATCGACGACGACCTGATTCGGGTGCTGCCCGCGGCCGTTGACGGCGGCGCGAGCATCGTCGACGTCTGTGGGCGCGTCGACGCGGCCGAGATCGCGGTCCTGCCCGTGGGCGGGGAGGCGGCCGATCCGGTGGCCGACGGCGAGCCGGTGGGGAGCGGGCCCGCGGCGCCCCCAGAGCCCGATCGCCCCACGATGCCCGATCGCGATCTGCCGGTCGCCGAGCCCGCGCCTTCGCCCGCTCGGCCCTTGCCGGACGCCCTCGTCGACCGCCTGGGCTGCGATGCGGGTGGCTCCGGCGCCCCCGCGAGCCCGTGGGCGCTGCTGCTCGGCTTCGTCCTCATCTCGGGATGCCGCCGCCGCGCGAGCAGCCGGTGAACGCCGCAGCGCGCCTCCACCAGCCGGCGAGCCTTCCCTTGACCGTTCGAGACGCGCTCGACCACTTCCAGGCGCGACTCGAGGCGCGTATCGCGCGCTCGCCCGCGCCGATGGCCGAGGATCGGATGCGGCGGCGCGTCGTCCTCGGCATCCTGCGGCGCGCGTGCAGCGAGCAGGCGGTCGACACGATCGACGCCTTCGAGGCGGTGCTCAACGCCTGCCTCGACACCGGCTACCGTGAGGGGCCGCTGCTGGCCTTCGTCTTCGAGGTGCTCGAGCGTCGCCTGGCCGCCCGTGTGCGGCGTCGCCTCGCGCGATCCGGCCACGACGCGGGCACCGATGAGGTCGGCGATCTGGTCGCGGCCAGCTTCGAGGCGATCCACCGCCTGCTCCGCGAGGCCGACCGGGCCGAGCATACGGTGCGCTACAACCTCTTGCTGTCCATCGCCGACCACCGCGCCATCGACCACCTCCGCCGCAAGCGGCCCGTGTACCTCGACACGCTCGACGACTTGCCGGCCGACGTCGCGTGCGATCTGGGCCTGGCGGGGGTGATCGAGGATCCCGAGCGGCGCCTGGAGCGACAGGAGCGTCGGGCGCTGGCGCGGCTCCTGCGGGCGGCGGTCTTCGGGGCGGTGAACGCCTTGCCCGATCGCGATCGTGCTGCTTTGGTGATGGTCGAGGCGCTCGGTTGCTCCTACGACGTCGTGGCCGAGCAGACCGGCGTCAAGCGGACCGACGTGGGCAACGTGGTGCGGCGCGCGCGTCTCTCGCGCGACCGGGCGCTCGTGCCGCGGTTGCGCACGGTCCCGGGGCTCGAAGGGCACATCGGCTTCTCGGAGATGCAGGAGCACCGGACGCTGCGGCTGGGCATGGTGCAGTGGTCGATCGAGATGGGCGCCGGCGTCTGCCCCCACTGCCTCGCGCGAGACCACCGCCTGCACGCCCTGCCGGAAGGCACCGCGACCCAGCACGACTGCGGGGCGCCGATCTCTCAGCGCTGCGCGAGCCGCTCGACCCCGATCCAGAGTTGACCCGCCAGGTAGCGGGCGCCGGCGGCGTCATCCGGGCTGCGGGGCCGTAGGAAGGTGTTGACCACCCGGCCGCCTCGACGGCGCTCGTCGGGGTGCCGTGGATCCACCAGGATGCGACGCGCGGCGCCGCGCGTGATGGTCACCACCTCCAGGGTGCCTCCCGGCAGGCGGCGCCGAACCCAGCCAGCGGTCGGCACGTGGGGGGCGCGCGCGAACCTGACGCGATCGCCCGGCGCGGCACGGGCTGGGGCGATGGCGCGCGCGGGCGAGGTCAGGGCGTCGCGGTCGGTGAGACGGAGCGCCGCGCTCACCTCGGACGCCAACCCAGCCTCGTCGAGATCGGTTCGACCCGTCACGGCGTCGAGGGCGCGGCGGACGCGCTGGCGTGCGGCAGCGTCGATGGCCCGGCCGTTTGCCAAGCCGGGGCGCCCGCGCTGGACCCCGCCGTGCGTGGGGCGCATCCAACCTTCCAGCAAGGGGTGCGGCGGCGGGCGCAGGTCGTCGGGGCGCACCAGTCCTACGCAGCCAGTCGCCAGTGCCAGGGCCGAGAGCAGGAGGAGGCGGGACAGCATGGTCGCATGTTATCCTACATTGTATGCAAGTCAAGCAGGGCGCCTTGACGCTCCCCATCCAGGTCGCTATCTTCGCCGCCCCTTGCTGGGGGCCGGAAGGTGGCCATGACGGTAAAGCCCGATGGCGAGGGCGCCGCGCCAGCGTTCTACGCGCACACCTCGCTGCCCACGCTGCACGGTGTCTTCGACGTGCGGGTGCATCGGGGTCCCGACGGCAAGGAGCACCTGGCGGTGTCAGTGGGCGAGGTGGCGCACGCGGTGGCGTTGCCCGTGCGCGTTCACAGCGAGTGCCTCACGGGCGAGGTGCTGGGTTCACTCAAGTGCGACTGCAAGGCGCAGCTCGATGGTGCACTGGAGTTCATCCAGGCGCAGGGCCGGGGCCTCGTGCTCTACCTACGTCAAGAGGGGCGGGGCATCGGCCTGGGCAACAAGATCCGCGCCTATAGCCTGCAGGAGCAGGGCGCGGACACGGTCGACGCCAATCGGCTGCTCGGCTTCGGGGACGACCTTCGCAGTTATGGCGTGGCCGCCGAGATGCTGCGAGCGCTCGCCGTGGAATCGGTCCGACTGATCACCAACAACCCCACCAAGGTCGACGGGCTCCGGGAAGCGGGCATCGAGGTCGTCGATCGCATCCCGCTCGTGATAGGCGTCAACCAGATCAACTCGGGCTACCTCCAGACCAAGCGGCATCGGATGGGGCACATCATCGACACGATGGACGTCGACGCGGGCGAGACCGACTGAGGGGGCGCTGATCCGGCGCTCGGATGTCGGCAAGCCAAGCAGCGCCCGACCCGCTCGGATTCGCCCGGACGCGAGCGGCGCGGTCCCGGCGACCGGCATGATCTGGACGCGCGAGAGGATCGGTGCGCGGCGTGGACGGGCTGGGCCCGCGGCAAAAAAAGAAGCCCCCGGTCGAATCGACCGAGGGCTTTGTGACCCGTACGGGACTTGAACCCGTGTTACCGGCTTGAGAGGCCAGCGTCCTAACCGCTAGACGAACGGGCCGTGGGGGCGCAGTGCGCCAAGATGGCTCGGGGACTAGGATTCGAACCTAGATAAACGGGACCAGAACCCGTTGTCCTGCCATTAGACGATCCCCGATCAGGGAGAGGCGTGTTCGGGGAAGATGTCCCCGGCACGGGTGCCGATCCACGACGATCAGCGTCTCTCGATGACAAAGATCTTCACCGAACCACCGTACTCGGCGACGTTGATGCCCACCCACGCGGTCCTTGCGTGGGGCGCATCGGCGTGCGCCGCGACCACCTCGGG
>CALBMW010000152.1 GCA_937896275.1 uncultured Myxococcales bacterium | reverse complement strand
GGTGTGCGCCGACGCCCTCGAGCCCAACGACGGCCTCGCCCGGGCGGTCGATCTCGATGGGGACGGTCCCCTCGCGGGGGCGGATGGGCGCCTGCCGATCGGGATCGACCTCGAGCTGGGGCAGCGCCTCGAGATCTGCGACGGCGACACCGATCTGTTCCGCCTCGTGGCCGACGAGCGCGACGTGCTGCGGGCGTGGGCCGTGGGCGAGGACGTGCGGGGCGAGCTGCAGGTGCAGCTGCTCGACACCGAGGGGCAGCCGCGCGGCGATCTCGGCCGGACGCCCACCCGCGGGGTGCCCACGCGCGCGCTGACCATCGCCCCCGCGGCCGGCGCCTACCACGTGCGGGTGACCGGGCAGGCGGCCAGCACGGGCTACTACCGCCTGTTCGTGCGCCGGGAGGCGGCGGCCGGCGTCTGCGCGGAGGATCTGCACGAGCTGCCGGACGTGCGCAACGACACCAGCGCGCGCTCGACCGAGCTGAACCCGGAGGAGGGCACGGCGAGCGTCAGCAACGCCGCGATCTGTGACCCCGAGGCCGCGATCCGCGACGAGGACTGGTATCGCTTCGTGTTGCCCGAGGGCTCGAGTCGGCTGTGCGTGGCCACGCGCTTTCAGCAGAGCGACGGGGACCTGGATCTGGCGGTCTACCGGGGCGGCCTGGCCGGCGGGCAGGCGTGCGGCGGCGACGCCACCTGTCCGGCCGGCAGCCAGTGCGTCGAGGGTCGTTGCGCCGCCCCGATCGCGGCGGCCTCCACGACGGCCAGCGGTGAGTTCGTGCACCTGGCCAAGGGCGAGGCCGAGCCGGGTGTCTACTACGCCCGCGTCTACGCGCCGGCCAGGGCCCAGAACAGCTACGACCTGACGCTCACCGAGGTCGCCGACTCGGTCGACAGCTGCCCCCGCGACTTCCGCGAGCGTGAGCGCGCGAACGACGACCCGCGGACGGCCAGCGACCTTGGCTCCCAGCGCGCGATCGTCTGCGACGCCTGGCTGTGTCGCAGTGAGCGCCTCACCGGCGATTGGTATCGCATCCACGTGCCGGCCCGGGCCGACCGAACGGTGCACCTGAGCTTCGCGCCGCGCACCGACGGGACCGCGCTGCTCGCGTTCATCGACCCCGAGAACCCGGCCGCCGCCACCGAGAGCACCGAGCTTCAGGCGAGCGTCCAGTGCCTCAACATCGAGGGCGGCCCCACCGGCGCCGACGTCTACGTGGGCGTCACCGCCGACACCCTCATCGACGACGGCGACAGCCGCCTCGACTACGTGCTCCAGGTCGCCCCCACGAACCTCGACACCTCACCACGCGGCGCCTGCGACACCCTCAGCGGTGGCCTCTTCCGCCACATCGGCTGGCCCCGAGCCCGCATCGTGCGCTGACGCGGGCAGCCGCGCAGACGGGGGGTCGCCGACGGGGGTGGCCGAGGGGGGTCAAGACTCGCTACTTGACATATCGGCGCTCGCGCTGAGCCGCACTCGGATTACGCGCCCCGGGGCGACCGCCGCGCCCGGGTCAACGCGATGGCCGTCAGCGCCGATCGCGCCTTGCTGACGCACTCGGCGTGCTCGTTCGCCGGCACCGAGTCGAACACGATGCCCGCCCCCGCCTGCACGTCCACGTGATCGGCGTGCACCACCATCGTCCGAATCGCGATGCACGTGTCCATGTTGCCGTTGAAGTCGAAGTAGCCCACCGCGCCCGCGTACAGCCCACGTCGGTCGGGCTCGAGCGTGGCCAGGAGCTCGCAGGCGCGAATCTTGGGCGCGCCGCTGACGGTCCCGGCGGGGAAGCAGGCGCGCAGCACGTCGAAGGCGTCGACGCCGGGCGCTCGCCTTCCCCGCACGTCGCTCACCAGATGCATCACGTGGGCGTAACGCTCGACGTGCAACGGATCCTCGACCCGAACGCTGCCGGCGACGGCCACGCGGCCCACGTCATTGCGCCCGAGATCGAGCAGCATCCGATGTTCGGCCAGCTCCTTCTCGTCGGCGAGCAGCTCGGCCGCGAGCGCACGGTCATCGGCGTCGGTCGCGCCGCGGGGGCGCGTGCCCGCGATGGGGCGCACCAGCAGCTCGTCGCCCTCCAGACGGACCAGCACCTCCGGTGAGGCGCCCACCACCGCGAAGTCCGGGAAGCGCAGGAAGAACATGTAGGGCGACGGGTTCAGGGCCCGGAGCGACCGATACAGCTCGAAGGGATCGACGCTCCCAAAGACGCGGAACCGTTGGCTCACCACCACCTGAAACACTTCGCCCGCCGCGATCGCCTCGCGCGCCGTCGCGACCGCGGCCTGATAGTCGGCGGGCGAACGGTTGGGGGTCACGTCGAGGGTGTCGAGGCTCGCGGGCTCCAACGCCCAGGGCGACACCGCGGCGTCGTCGTCGGGCGCGCAGACGACCTCGAGCATCTCTCGCAGCCGCGCCTGGCCGGCGTCCCACGCGGCGTCGCGGTCGCCGTCGAGTGGCGCGTGGGTGACGCACACCAGGCGGTGCGCGCGGTGGTCGTAGATCATCACGTCGGGGCACAGCCAGAAGAAAGCGTCGGGGACGGGCGCGTCGCCGGGCGGCAGCGGCACGCCCTCGAAGGCGGCCATCGCGTCGAAGCTCAGGTAGCCGACCGCGCCGCCCGCGAAGCGCGGCAGATCCGGCGACTGCCAGACACGGTACCGCGCCAGGCACGCCTCGAGGGGCGCCAGCGGATCAACGCACGCCGTGCTGCGCGTCAGCCCGTCGAGGACGACCGTCGAGCGTCCGTCGGCCACGCACAGACGGTCGTGCAACCCAAAGCCCAAAAACGAGTAGCGCCCGGTGACCTCGCCGCCCTGAACGCTCTCGAGCAGGAACGCTCCGCCCGGGCGCGCGGCGAGGCGGCGGAAAACGCCGAGCGTCGTCGCGCCATCGATGATGACCGCGGCGCTCAGCGCGACGTGCGTCTCTGGGCCATCGTGCGCCCCGACCTCGAGCCGCGTGGGGTGGATCGTCGGCCTCGTCAAGGTCGGCCCCCGCCCTCGTCCACCGGGCTCGGCAGCCCCAGCCGGGCGAGCGTCTCGAAGGCGAGCGCGAAGCCCCCCGATCCGTGCTGCAGCTGCCGGCTGCCTCGACTGACCGTCGCGATCGACACGCCCACCCGGTCGCGCACGGCGCGATGCGTCCCGCCCGCCGCCAACGCCTTCACGATGGCCCAGCGTTCGCGCACGCTGTTCAGCTCGGCCGGGGTCAACAGATCACCCAGGAGCAGCCGCACCTGGGCGGGGTCGTCGAGGGCGGCGAGGACGACCAGCAGATCGCTCGGGAGCGCCTCGTCGGGTGACGGATCGCGCGCGGCGCGGTCGGGGGACGCCATCGTGGGGGCTCCGTCCAGATGTGGGGCGCAGATATGGGGCGCAACTGTATGAGCAGGCCGTTGCCGAGGCAACCGTCGGGCGCCGGGCCGGTGGTCTGCGACGGGCTGGGCGCGCCGGGGGTCTTCCTGCGAGGCTGGCCCTGGCCCGAGGCGAGCGGACCAGGGCAGCCGACGCTTGCGGCCGCAGCGCGGAAAGGGCACCGTTGCCCCATGCGTATCGCCCTCACCTGCATCGTCGCGTTGGTCGCCGGTCTCGGCTGTGACCCCACCCAGCAGCCACCCATCGACACCAGCGGCACCACGCCCGCGTGCGCCTCGGGTGAGTCCAGCCCGTGCAACTGTCCCGACGGCACGCCGAGCATCGCGCGCTGTGGGGCGAACCGACAGTTCAGCGTCTGTGCATGCGGCGAGCCCGATCCGGGGCCGGTGGTGGACGCGCGGGGCCCGATCCCCGGACCGCGCGACGCGGCGGTGAGGCCGCGCACCGATGGGGCGCCCGCGCGTCGAGACGCCGGGCCATCGGGCGCCGACGCGGGCCGAGGCCTCGACGCGGCGCCGGTCATCGACGCGGCGCCGGTCATCGACGCGGCGCCCATCATCGACGCGACGCCCATCATCGACGCCGCGCCACCACCCGTGACATGCGGCGATCCGCCCGAGTGGGTGCGCGTCGGGGCTTTCGAGGTCTTTCGGTACGAGGCCAGCCACCCCGCGGCCACGGAGCTGCGCGCCTTCCCCGGGGCCCAGTCGAGCGGCGCGGGGCCCGCGGCGCCCCCGGGCGAGCCCGAGCCCTGCAGCCGTCCCGGCGTGCGCCCCTGGCACTCGGTCACCTGGGTGGACGCCCGCGCCGCCTGCGATCGCATCGACGCCCGGCTGTGCGCTGCCGCCGAGCTTCGCCGCGCGTGCGAGGGCCCCGAGCACAACGCCTGGACCTTCGGGAGCGATTGGAGCCCCGCCGCCTGCAACGTGCGCGGCAACTATTCGGGCGACGGCGAGGGCACCTCGAGCGAGTCACCCACCGGCGCCTTCCGTTCCTGCGTCAGCAGCGAGGGCGTCTACGATCTGACCGGCAACATGTGGGAGTGGGTGTCCGAGGCCAACACCTGCCAGGGCGCGGGCTGGCGGATCATCGCCGAGCGTTTCCGGCCCGAGGATCATGTCTGCGAGGTGTCGGCCACCCCGGTCGACGCCAACTACCGAAACCCGGACGTCGGCTTCCGCTGCTGCCGCTGACCACGCCCAAGAGAGCGGTCGCTCAAGCCTCCGCCCGCACGGCCAACAACAGCGCGGTCGTGCTGCTCCACCTGAGCGCGCGGCGGCCCCACGCGACTCGACAGAGCCGACGCACCGTCGCCACGTCGTCGGGCGGCAGGCCCCCACCGAGGCGGACCGCGTAGCCGGGGCGCTCGCCGTCGCCGTCCCACCACCGGTCGAACAGGGCGGGCGGCACCTCGATGGCCTGGTATCCCGTGAAGGGCTCCACGCGCGCGTCGAAGCCGGCCGCCGCGAAGGCATCGCGCAGATCATCCAGATCCCAACAGACGAGCGGATCGTCCGACGACTCGTAGATGGGCGCC
>CALBMW010000151.1 GCA_937896275.1 uncultured Myxococcales bacterium | reverse complement strand
CCAGGCCGCTCAGGCCTGGGCCCCCGTCGATGCCGACGGCGAGCGCGGCGCTCAGCGTGGGCGCGCCCGGCGGCCCGAGCTGACGAGTCATGGCGTCCAGCAGGCGCCCGACCCCGTCCAGGGTGCGCCGGCCCTGCGCCCGCGCGGCGTCGGTCGTGGGCGCGGGCGCACCCGAGCGCGCCTCGATCTCGTCGGTCAGCGCGCGCAGCAGATCCGTGGGGCGCGCGAGGGCGCGCAGCCTGGCCAACCCGCCTCCAAGGAGCGTGTCCACCAGCCCACCCGCCTCGTCGGGGGCCAGATACCAGAGGCCGAACTCGCTGAGCGCCTCGCGATCCACGCGGCCCAACGCGCCGCGCACCGGCCCGCCCGGCAGATCGGTCAGGAGCCGATCCACCGCCGCGCGGCGCGCGCCCTCTTCGCCACCTTCCACCAGTAGAATCAGCTGGTTGGGCGATCCGAAGCGCGCCTCGAAGGCCCGCATGCGGATCTGCGCCGGCCGGTCGTCGTCGACCATGCCCGAGTGACCCGCGTCGACCCCCAGCAGCGGCAGCCGGCTCGCGGCCAGCAGCGTCAGCAGCCCCAGCAGCGCCAGCGTGCGCCCCGGGTGATCCACCGCCCAGCGGGCCAGCGTCTCGAGCAGCCTGTCGCGCATCGCCCCTCCCCCCGGGAGGAGAGACGTTGCGACGCCCCGCGCGTCCGCGTCAACCGTCCCCGCCGACCGGGTTCCACGGCGCCGCCTCGAAACAGTCCAGACGATGGAAGTCGGGGGCGTCGCCCGGCACCGGGTGCGCGGCCAGGTAGCGCCGCGCCGCGCCCACCCCGTGCACCGCGTAGGCGTTGAGCCGATGCGGACCGGGCGGCACCAGCATCGCAGGCACGCGCGCCCGGCCCCGCCAGCGATCGCCGCGCCGCTGAACGACGTACTCGATGCGGTGCTCGCGTGACACCACGTTGCGGCGCCCGTTCAGCACGAGCACCAGGTGGTGCCCGTGGGGCCCCAACTCGACCTCGAGGTAGCGGTCGTGCTCACCGAGGACGAAGACCTCGACCACCTCGTGCTCCCACAAACCCCAGGTTGGGCCCACCGGACCCTCGGGCGCCGGATCGCCGCGCCAGGGCGCCTCGACCCGCACCTCGAGCCCGCCGCGCCCCAGGCGGACGACCACGCGCGCGTGCCCCTCGGGCGGCACCGGCTCGCCGTCCCAGGTCCTCTCCACCGTCAATGTCGCCGGCCGCTGGCCACTCGTCACCCGGTCACCTCCACACCTGCTCCACGGCCCGATCTCCAGGCGCCGCCTTGACAGGTCACCACCGTAGGACTATCTCCGGCCTCAGTGGCCCTGTGATCGAGGTCCCATGCGTCGTCTCATCGGCCTATCGTACTCGCCCTGGTCTCTGAAAGCCCGGTGGGCGCTGGATCACGCGGGCGTCGACTATCGGTGGATCGAGTACACGCCGATGCTCGGCGAGCCCTTGCTGCGCCTTCGGCTGCGCCGCCGACGCGTGTCGGTGCCGGTGCTCATCAACACCGCCGGCGTCTTCACCGACTCCTACGACATCGCGCGACATGCCGAGGCGCAAACCCGAGGGCCTTCGCTCTTCCCCGCCGAGAAGCTCGACGAGATCAGCCGCTGGAACCAACTGTCCGAGGATGTCTGCGCCGCGGGGCGAGCGCTGACCACCCGCCGGGTCGCCTCGGATCCGTCCGCGCTCGTCGAGAGCCTGCCCGCCCCGGTGCCGCGACGCCTGCGCCGCGCCCTGCGCCCCGTCGCGAAGGCCGGCGCCGGCTTCCTCGCGCGCAAGTACCGGCTGCGCGGGACGCCCGACGCGGACGCCCTCGAGACGCTCGCCCTGGGCATGGAGGCCCTGCGCGACGCACTGCACGACGGCCGCGCCTATCTGCTCGGACCGCTCACCTACGCCGATCTCGCGATGGCGGTCGCGCTCCAGTTCGTGCAGCCCGTGGCCGACCGCTTCGTGCACCTCGGCCCCGCCAGCCGCCGCTGCTGGACGCAGGCCGATCTCGCCGCCGCGTACCCCGACGTGATCGCCTGGAGGGACCAGATCTTCGAGCGTCACTGGGTGCGTCACTGGGGGCGGTGATCCGAGCGGGCGTCACTCGGCGACGAAGGCCACCTCGCACTCCATGAAGCGCGCCCGATACCGCGCGCCCGGCACCAGGCCCTGCAACCGCACGCGGAGCACCGATCGATACTGGCGGCTGCCGGGCGCGTCGCCCTCTCCGACCCACTCCCCGTCGAAGGTGCGCTCGAAGTCCACCGGGCGGCCCTCGCTGTCCACGACGACGACCGCCGCGTCGACCAGGAACGCGAAGGACCAGCCGTGAAAGACGAGCGTGTCGCCCTTCAGGATCCCATCCATCGGGGGCTCGGTGCGGTCGACGTGCGGTGGCATCACGGTGTCACTCCTCCGTGTCGTCGGCGATGGGCTCGTCGGTGATGGTCGACCAGAACAAGTCGGCCAGGGCGCGATGGCCCACGGTGTTGGGGTGGATGCAGGTGAAGTCGAACCACACCGGGGTGTCCGGTCCCCGGTAGCACTGGCTCGCCGGGTCGTCGTGGTGGAAACCGTGCCCGCAGAAGTGCTCGAGGCTGAACACGAGGTCGAAGCCATGGGCGACGGCCGCCCGCATGAAGCGCTCCTGGAAGTTCAGCACCGCGGGCGCGCCCTCGATCCAATTGCCCGACAGCTCGGCCGCGGCCGCCAGCGCGCACGACTCGAGGTCGCCGGTGCCGTCGGTGAACTCGTAGGGGTTGGCGAAGACCAGGAACACGCCGTTCGGAAAGCGGCCCGGCTCGCGGAACCACGCCAGCGCTTCGTCGAGCAGGTCCGCGGCGTCGCTCGCGGCCTGCATCGCCTCGGCAGCGCTCAGGTGATCCTGGGCCCACGCGGCGATGTCGTTGCCGCCGACCGTGAAGACCACCAGGGTGGTCCGATCATCGCCATCATCTGGAAAGCATTCGGGAATCTGCCGCTTGCCGATGAGCAGGTCGTCCGTGCGGGCGCCGAACGCCGAGCAATTGTCGATGGGCAGATCCTCACCGTAGCGCGCATGAAACCGGTCGGTGAGCAGCGCGCGGTACCACTCCCAGAGCCGCGCGGGGGGGGTGCCGGTGGTCACCGAGTCGCCCAGGAACACGACGCGCTCGACCCCCTGCACGTCCTGGTGGTCGGTGCCGGCGCAGTGATAGCCGATCACCGGATCGAACTGTGCGTAGTCGGGCGCGAGCTCGCCCAGGATGCCCGCGAAGCAGTCATCGACCGTGGGGCGCGGCCCCGGATCGACGGGCGCCGCGTCGGTCAGCCCAGCGTCGGGCAGCCCAGCTTCGGTCAGCCCAGCGTCGGTCAGCCCAGCGTCGGCCAGCCCAGCGTCGGTCGGCCCAGCGTCGATCGCCGCCGGCCCGGTGGAGCCCCCAGCGTCGTCGCAGCCACCCACGATGGCCATCGTCAGGGCCAAAAGACAGCGCGAGATCGCGGCCGAGGAGGAGCAAGTCAGGTGTCGTTCGAACAAGCCGCCCTCACGCGCATCGGGTCGAGGCATCCGCCAGGCATCGTACGCGCGCCGCACGGTGGACGCACGCCCGTTCACAGGTGTACCCGCAGGCCGAGACGGAGCGGGATCTCGGACCCGGACAGGGTGCGGCCATCGATGTAGCCCCCCTCGACGCCCTGCACCCAAGGCAGCACGTGCAGCCGCAGCCCGCTCTGGGCCGTCAGCGACCAGCCGTCCCCGACGTGCCACGCGATCCCCGCGACCAGCCCCAACGAGAAGCCCCACGCCGTCACGGCCTGTCCATCCTCGTCCTGCGACACGGCGCGCACGTACATGGGCCCGACCTCGCCCCCCGCGATGAACGCGCCCCAGCCCAGATCGAAGAGACCCCGCGCGAGAAAGGGCAGACGCACCTGGTGGATGGGGCGCTCCGGCTGACCCTCCTCCGGTCGATCCAGCGCCAGCCCGTACCCCACGCCGAGGCCCAACTCGAGCGCCAACGTCGTCTCGATCCCCAACTCGAGCTGACCGCCGACGAGGGGACCGGTGGGCGCGACGAAGCCGCCGTCCGCACCGCCTGCCATGCCTTGCAGCGGCGTGAGCACCCCGTCGGCCGCGATCCTGAGCTCGGCCCCCTGCGCCGCGCCCGCGAAGAAGCACAACGCCAGCCCCCATCCCCGCCGCATCGTCACCTCCGTCGCCAGAGCGCGACGTTGCCCGTTCCAGCGCGCGCCGCCAAGACCCACGTGCTTCGGCGACTCCCCTGCTGACGCCGCGCGCCTCACCCTACGCGTCCCGAGCCTCCCGGCCGATGCCGCCCTCGGCGCGCGGCGGGCAATCGGACGACAGCGGCAAAGGTCCGCCCCACGGCACGCGTGATCCGCCCCGCCCGCCGCGCGATCCCCCAGGGCCCGCAGTCCATCCGCACGTCCGCCCGACGCCAGGCCACCCTGCGGGCGTCCACCAAGCGACGTCGCCGTCGGGTTCGCCGCTTGCGCCGGCCGGTCGTTGACGGTCTACTCGGCGCATGCGCGCGCCCACCCTCATCGCCCTTCTCCTCGCGGCGTCCGCGGCCCGCGCCGCGCCCTGCCCCGACGTGGCCGCCTGCAAGGCCGCCTGCGAAGCCAGCAACCCCGCCGCCTGCAATGAGCTCGGCGCGCTGGTCTACACCGGAGACCAGGTGCCGCGTGACGAGCCGGCCGCGCGCGCGTGGTATGGCCGCGCCTGCGACGGCGGCGATCTGCTGGGCTGCGTCAACCTGAGCTGGATGCTGGTCGACGCCGAGGGCGGCCCGGCCGATCCCGCGGCGGCCGAAGCCCTGTTCACCAAGGCCTGCGCCGGGGGCGACGGCGCGGGCTGCGGCGGGCGCGCGGTGCTGCTCGCGGCGCGCGACCCCGTGACCGCCGAGCCC
>CALBMW010000150.1 GCA_937896275.1 uncultured Myxococcales bacterium | reverse complement strand
CGGCGCGCGCTTCGGCCAGGCGCCCGTCGCGCAGCAGCGCCTCGGCCTGCAGCGTCAGGAGCGCCGTGGCGATCAGCGGGTTAGCCGCCGCCGCGATGGCGAGGATCTCGGGGCGCGCTGCGCGCAGGTCGACGGCCGGAGCCGGCCCCACCAGCGCCCCGAGCGCGGCCCACCCGAGGAAGAAGCCAGGGGTCACGTCGCGCGTCCGCCGAGCGCCCGGCGCGCCGCCTCGATGTCCGCCGGCACGGGGGAGTCGAAGATCAGCCACCGACCATCAGGGTGCTCGAAGCCCAGCCGCGCCGCGTGCAACGCCTGGCGCGTGAGCCCGAGCTCGAAGCCGCGCTGTCGCAGCGTGACCGGCCTCTCGATCCGGCGGCGCCGACCATAGGTCGCGTCACCCACCAGGGGGTGACCCGCCTCGGCGAGGTGAACGCGAATCTGGTGCGTGCGGCCGGTCTCGAGCCTCAACTCGAGCCACGCGCAGGGCGTGAGGCGCTCGAGCACCTTCCAGTGAGTGATCGCGGGCTTGCCGCGGCCAGTGGCGCCGGTGAAGCGTCGGCGATCCTTGGGGTGGCGCGCGTGGCACGTCTCGAGGGTGCCCGCGTCCTGGATGCCGTAATCCCAGGCCAGCGCGAGGTAGACGCGCTCGACCGAGTGGGCCGAGAACTGCCGCGCCAGGTGCTGGTGGGCCGCGTCGGTGCGGGCGAACACCAACAGGCCGCTGGTGCCGGCGTCGATTCGGTGGACCACGCCGGGGCGCTCGGGGGCGCCGACGTTGGACAACGCGCCGAAGCGCTGCAGCAGCCCGTTGAGGACCGTGCCGTCGGGGTTGCCCGCGCCGGGATGCACCACCTGTCCCGCCGCCTTGTCGACGACGATGACCGCGTCGTCGGCATGGACGACGACGATCGGCACGGGCTGCGGGGCGACATCGACGCGGGGGGGCGCGGGGACGTCGACCTCGAGCGACTGACCCGCAGTGACCGCGGTGCTCGGCCGCACGGGGTGGCCGTCGATCAGCACGCGGCCATCCTTGATCCAGGCGGCGACGCGTGAGCGGCTCTGGTCGGGGAACAAGTCGGCGAGGACGCGATCGACGCGCGTCCCTTCGGCCTCGGCCGGGACCGCGAGCACCACGCGTCGGCCCCCGTCCGCGAGCGCGCTTACCAGATGTCCGTCGGCAGGTGGGCGCTCGACTTGATCATCACGTCGACGAGCGCGCGCTCGAGGAAGTTGTGCTGAGCGCGAAGCTCGGCGGGCACGCGACCCTCGTAGAGGTGCCGCCCCTCGGAGATCTCGCCGTCGAGCACGTCGAAGAGCGTGTCGTTCTTGAGCCCGTCGGCGATGCGGTCCTTGTTGTAGAGCAGGATGTCGGAAGCGATGGTGCGCGCGAGGCGCATGGCGGCGTCGGGCTTCTCGATGCTGGACACGGGCGCTCCTCCGCGGGTGATGGAGGCGACGCTAGACGAGGCCCGGTCGCGAGGTCAACCAAGGTGTCGGCGCGCGCCGCGGAATCTTCGGCGTGTCTGCGGCGCCGCACCAGGGCACCGCATCACGCGGTCCGCGCCCGGGCGCCCCTGAGGCGTCGTCCGACCGCCCCCCGGCGTCGCGGCTCACCAGCGCTTGGAGCGCACGTCGGCGGCCTCCCACGCGCTGTACGCGGCCAGGTAATCCCGTACGAGCTGATCGGCGTTCAGGTTCAGCATCCCCGCGATTTGCTTGAGGAACCCCTTCAGATAGACCGGGGCCGGCAGATCCGCGTGCTGGTCGCCCTCGATGCAGCGCAGCGTGAACATGGGGATCTTCGTGCGGTCGGCGATGTCTTCGAGCGTCACGTGGCACACGAGGCGGACCTTCTGGAGCACCTCGCCCGTCAACAGCGTGTCATCCGGGTAGCCCAGCGCCGCGATCGGGTCGGCCGGCACCTCCGGTCGCGGCGTGGGGGGCACCATCGCCACCCGCTGATCGGCGCGGCGCAGGCTGGGGT
>CALBMW010000149.1 GCA_937896275.1 uncultured Myxococcales bacterium | reverse complement strand
CGGCGTCGGCGGCGAGCGCGGCGTCCGCCCGCGGCGCGCCTGCCCGGTCGGACGAAGAGCAGGCGGCGAGGGCGGTCAGCGGGAGCATCAGCATCAGCGTGGTCGGGCGCACGGGACCTCCATCCAAGGCCCCGAGTGTTCGGCGCATGGGGCGGGTCATGCAAGTCCGGCCACGCGCCTGCCGGTCGGGGCGCCTCCGCGCGGGTGCGCCCCCGACGCTCCGAGGCCCGGGCTCGCGCGCACCGAACGCCCGTACCTTGACGGGTGTTCAGCGCTGAACTAGGGTGCGAACCTGAAGAAACGTTCAGTATGCGAGGGGGACCGTGAGCCACGGTGAGCACGTCCTCGACCGTTGGGCCGATCACCCCGTGCAGGGGCTGCCCTTCGTCGCCCGGCACCGGGAGATCGAGCGCCCGGCGCGCGCGGGCGACACACCCGCGTGGCTGCACCCGCAGGTCGTGGCCGGCCTGACCGCGCGGGGCATGGTGCCGCTCTACAGCCACCAGTCCGAGGCCCTCGATCGGGTGGGCGAGGGCGCGCACGTGGTGGTCGCCACCCCGACGGCGAGCGGCAAGACGCTGGTCTACAACGCGGCGGTGCTGTCGGCCCTCGCGGGCGATCCCGGCGCGCGCGCCCTGTATCTCTTTCCCACCAAGGCCCTGGCCCACGATCAGGTGGCCGCCATCGAGTCCCTGGCCGGCGCCTGCGAGGTCGACGCCGGGGCGCACAGCTACGACGGCGACACGCCCGCCGACGCGCGGCGCGCCATCCGCGCCGCCGCGCGCGTGGTGGTCAGCAACCCCGATATGCTGCACGCGGGCATCCTGCCCAACCACGACCGCTGGCACGGCTTCTTCGCGGGCCTGCGCTACGTGGTGCTCGACGAGGTCCACGTCTACCGCGGTGTCTTCGGCAGCCACGTGGCCAACGTCCTGCGGCGCCTGACGCGCGTGGCGACCTTCCACGGCGCGCGCCCGCAGTTCGTGCTGTGCTCAGCGACCATCGCCAACCCGCGCGAGCACGCGGCCGCGCTGATCGAGGCGCCGGTGCAGGCGGTGATCGAGAGCGGCGCGCCGCGCGGCCGGCGAACCTTCTACCTGTACAATCCGCCGCTGGTGGACGGCGCGAAGGGCATCCGCCAGAGCTACGTGCAGGCGGCGCGGCGCGTCACCCGGGCCCTGACCCGCGAGGGTGTCCCGACCATCGTCTTCACCAACAGCCGCCTCAACGTCGAGCGGCTCACGCGCCACCTGCAAGAAGACGTCGCGGCCGACGGCGGCGATCCCGAGTCGGTGTCGGGCTATCGGGGCGGCTACCTGCCGGAGCATCGACGCGGCGTCGAGGCCGGGCTGCGCGCGGGGCGCATCGCGACGGTGGTCTCGACCAGCGCGCTGGAGCTGGGGGTCGACATCGGACAGCTCGAGACCTGCGTGCTGGCGGGTTATCCCGGCACGGTGGCCAGCACGCTGCAGCGGGCCGGGCGCGCCGGGCGTCGGGACGCGCCGGCGACGGTGGTGCTCGTCGCGCGCAGCGAGCCCATCGACCAATACCTGGTGGCTCACCCCGAGCACCTGTTCGAGCGCAGCCCGGAGCACGCGCGCCTCCAGGCCGACAACCTGCTGGTGGTGGCCGATCACGTGAAGTGCGCGGCCTTCGAGCTGCCCTTCTCGGTCGACGAGGCCTTCGGTCGCTTCGGCGCCGCGGCCACCGACGAGGTGCTGGCGTGGCTCGCGGGGCAGCGGGTGGTCCACCGCGGCGCGCGGCGGTGGCAGTGGGCCGGCGATCCCTACCCCGCCCAGAAGGTGGGGCTTCGCGGCATCGCCGAGGGCAACTTCACCGTGCTCGATCGCGCCCACCAGCACACGATCATCGCCGAGGTGGACTACCACTCCGCGGCCAGCACGCTGTACCCGCAGGCGATCTACATCGTGGGGGGGCGCACCTATCAGGTGATGCACCTCGACTGGGACGGGCG
>CALBMW010000148.1 GCA_937896275.1 uncultured Myxococcales bacterium | reverse complement strand
GGGCCACTCGGCGACGCGGCCACCGCCCCGCCCGACGCGTCGCCCACCGCCGACGCCGCGCCCCCCGACGCCGCCCCGCCCGAAGGCGCGAAGCTCCTGGGCGTGGCCTGCCCCGGTGAGGGACGCGCCGTCGCCTCCGTGATCCCGGTCGACGAGCGGCTCTTTGGCCCCGACGCCATCGGCGGCGCGGGCGATCTGCTGCTCATGAACGACCAGGCCGCCTTCGTCATCACCGGCGTGGGGCCGCAGAAGACCTACTACTACTATCCCGGCGTGCTGGCCGACGCGGTGCCCCTCGAGGGCTGCACCCAGACCGCCCCCGAGCGTTTCGAAGAGATCGCCTTCCTGGTCGGCCGACCGGATCTGGGCGACTTCCCGAGGTCGATCCTGCGCGCCTTCCGCGGCGAGCGGGCCGAGGTGATCGGCGACGGGGCGGACGGTGGCGAGGCTCGCGTCCGCTTCACCGGCGTGGACGATTTGCAGTGGCTCGTCGAGCTCGAGCTCGTGCGCCAGGCCTTCCACGCCGGCGGGCGGCGCGCGCTCAGCGACACGATGGGCGTCGAGATCACCGTCGACTACGTGCTGCCGCCCGACAGCCGCGTACTGCGCATGGAGCTGCGGGTGCGCAACCTGCTCGGCGAGCCGCAGCGCGTCCTCACCGGCACGATGAACATCTTCGGCGACACCGCGCCGACCACCTTCTTCTGGGAGAGCGGCCTCTCCTTCGGCGGCTTCTCGCTGCGCCTGGGGCTGCCCTGGATCGCGTCGCGCAGTGGCGACGGCGCGTGGGCGCTGGCCATGGCCGACGCCAACGTGGCCGCGACCAACATCTCGGGGGTGGACGCCTTCCTCGACTCGAACGCCCTGCTGAACCCGCCCCGGCTGGGCGCCGCGGGGGCCGAGGACGACACCCGCCTGTTCACCTACCTGTTCGCCGTGGGTGACCGGGACGTGAACAGCGCCGTGCGCCACCTTCAGGCGGCCAACCCGCGCGGCCTGCGCGGCGCGCCCTACATGCTGGGTGGGCTGGCGGGCGTGCTGGTCGACGCCGACACCGGTGAGGGCGTGCCCGACGCCGAGGTCGTGCTGGCCATGCAGGGCCGGGGCGGGGACTGGGCCCCGCTGGACGCGGTCACCACCGACGCGGACGGGGCCTTCGAGGGTGAGATCCCCGCAGTCGGCGCGCCCCTGCGGCTCGAGGTACGGGCGCCCGGCCGCGACGCGCCCGAGCCGGTACCGCTCGACCTCGCCGAGTCCGACGCGGTCGAGCTGCGGGTGCCCGCCGCCGGGGCGCTGCGCTTCGTCGTGCGCGACCCCAACGGCTCTCCCATCCCGTCGAAAATATTACTGTTTCAGGATGGACGCCGCGTCCTTCGCTTCTATGGGGCCCTCGCCGAGCGCACCCGCCCCGTGCCCCCCGGCCGCTACGACGCGGTCGTCTCGCGCGGCTTCGAGTGGTCCATCGTGCGCGCCCCGCTCGAGGTGCCTCCCCACGGCATCGGCGAACTCGACGTGACCTTGGAGCGACTGCTCGACACCACCGGCTACCTGTCCACCGACGCCCACATGCACGCCGGGCCCAGCCCCGACAGCACCGTGGCGGTGGCTCAGCGCATCGAGAGCGCGGCGGCCGAGGGGCTCGACGTCGCCATCCAGACAGACCACGAGGTCGTGCGCGACTGGCGCGACGGGGTCGCCGCGACCGGCCTCGGCGCCCACATCAACGCGGCGGTCGGGCAGGAGGTCACCGCCACCCTGCCCGAGCACTGCAACGCCTACCCCTTCGAGCCCCTGCCCGCCGACGAGGACGCGCGCGGCGGGCCGGTTCAGTGGTACGGCCTCGATCTGGGCGGCGTCTTCGCCGCGATGCGCGAGCGGGGCGCGGGCGTGGTGCAGCTCAACCACCCGCGGCAGGGGTGCAACTACATGTGCCTCATCGACTACGACCGCCTCACCGGCGAGCCGCGCCTGGACGACCCCACCGCGCTCGGCTTCCCGCCCGGTACGCCGCTGTGGTCCTGGGACTTCGACGCCGTCGAGTACATCAACGGGCTCACGGTGCCCTTCGTCGATCCCGCGTCGCCCGCCGACACCGGCATGTTCGAGGACTGGAGCAGCTTCCTGAACCTGGGCCACCGCGTGACGGCGATGGGCGTCACCGACGTGCACGGCGACAACCTCGGCACCCCGCGCACGTGGTTCGCGGCGCCCACCGACGATCCGGCCGACTTCCGCCCCGAGCACCTGACGGCAGCGGTGCTGGGCGGCCACGCCATCGTGAGCACCGGCGCCTTCGCCGACGTGCGCGTCGGCGCGGCGCGGCCGGGCGACGACCTGAGCGCCCCCGGCGGCGCGGTGCGCCTCGAGGTACGGCTCGAGGCCCTGCCCGAGGTCGATGTCACGCACTTCCTGGTCTTCGCCAACTGCGACGAGGTGGCCAAGGTCGCCACCACCGATCCCGCCGGCGTGGTGAAGTTCGACGGCGCGGTCGACCTGCAGCTCGCGGACGACGCCTACCTGGTCGTCGCCGCCTTTGGCGCCGAGCCGCTGCCCGAGGCCTTCGAGGCCGACTTCGACAGCGCGCGAATGCCGCGGGTCACGACCAACGCGATCTTCGTCGATGCGAACGGCGACGGCGTCTTCACGGCCCCCGGCGGCAAGGCCTGCACC
>CALBMW010000147.1 GCA_937896275.1 uncultured Myxococcales bacterium | reverse complement strand
TCGAGCTGATGTACTCGGTGTCTGGCTCGGGCTCGTACCTGCTGCACTTGTGGCACCGCGAGGCCACCGGCCACGTCCACGAGCTCCCCTCCTCTCCTCATGTCCTCGACGTCGCCGCCGCTGCAAAACGCCCGCCCAGCCCCGGTGAGCACCACCGCGCGGACGTCGTCGCGCGCGTCGAGGTGCACGAAGAAGTCGCGCAGCTCCTCGTAGATGGCGAAGGTGAGCGCGTTGAGGCGGTCGGCGCGGTCGAGCGTGATCGTGCCGACGTGGTCCGACAGCTCGAAGCGAAACATCTTGGGCGTCACAGCCTCACTCCTTCGTGGCGGGCAGGACCGCCAGCCCCTGAATCTCGACCCGAGCGTCGCGCTCGACCAGCCCGGTGACCCCCACCAGGGCCATCGCGGGATAGGTGCGCCCCATCAGGCGCCGCCACGCCGCGCCCAGCTCGACCGCCCCGGCGCGGTAGGCGTCGAGATCGGTCACGAACACGGTCATCTGCACGATGTGTTCGGGGCCGCCGCCCGCCGCGCGCACGACGGCGATCAGGTTGTCGAGGGCCTGCGCGAACTGCCCCACCAGCTCGCCGTGCTCGAAGACGCCCGCAGGCGTCCACCCGATCTGCCCACCCAGCGCGAGGACGCGACCCTCGGCCAGCACGCCGTTGCTGTAGCCGCGCGGTCGCGGCCAGCCGGTCGGCAGCACCGTCGTCGGCCCCTCCTTCGATGCGTCGCTCAATGCAGCACCTGTCCGCCGTCGAGCGCGATGGCCTGGCCGTTGATGCCGCGCGCCCCGTCGGCCACCAGCGCGCGCACCAGGTGCGCCACCTCGTCGACCTGCACGAGCCGCCGCTGAGGGCTCAACTTCTCGAGCGCCGCCCGCGCCGCTGCCGCATCCCGCCCCGTCGTGCGCTCGATGCGCGCGATGGCGTCGGCGGCCATCTCGGTGTCGACGAAGCCCGGGCAAACGGCGTTGACCGTGACGCCCGTGCGGGCCAGCTCCACCGCCATCGCCCGCGTCAGGCCGACCACCGCGTGCTTGGCCGCGCAGTAGGCGGCCGTGTAGGCGTAGCCGGTCAGCCCGGCGTTGCTGGCGATGAAGACCACGCGCCCAAAGCCGCCTGTCACCATCCCCGGGACGCAGGCGCGCGCCAGGCGGAAGCCGCTGGTCACGTTGACGTCCAGCATGCGCTGCCAGTCCTCGTCCGACGTGCGGGCGAAGGGCGCGCTGCTCGCGGCGCCCGCGTTGTTGACCAGCACCTCGACGGGCCCGAGCGCGGCCCCGACGCGTCCCACCGCGTCAGCGCACGCCGCGCCGTCCGTCACATCGAAGGGCACGGCCATCCCGCCGATCTCATTCGCGATTTCGGTCAGCCTCGCGACGTCGCGGGCCGCCACGGCGACGCGGTGACCCTCGGCCGCGAGCGCCCGCGCGATGGCGGCGCCGATGCCGCGGGAGGCGCCGGTGACGAGGACTGTGCGTGGTGTGGACATGGCCGCAGCCTGCCGCAGCCGTCGGGTCGGCGCAACGCCTGGGTGAGCACCGTCGAGCCTGGCGCCCCGGAGTCAGAACCTGGGGTCGAACATACTCACTTGTCACTTAGCGATGGACGCCGCCGCCGCGTCCGTCTCCGTCTCCGCGTCCGCCTCCACCCGGCGGACCCAGACCCCGGTGCACTCGGGCAGCCACACGCCGTCGCGCAGCCGCTCCACCATCGCCGGACCGAAGAAGAAGCCCGCCAGGTCGGCCGCCTCGACCGCGTCGGCGAACCGATAGTCGGTGCGCACGACGTGCCGCGTGAAGCCGCGCTCGGCCTCGAGCCACGCGTACAGCGCGGCCAGCAGGGCGCTCGGCGCGGGCTCCTCCACGCCCGTTCCCAGCGTCTCGATCACCACCGCCAGCCCGCCCGGCCGCCCAACGCGCAGCATCTCGTCCACCATGTCCCGGGCGCCAGCCTCGGCCCAGTGGCCGAAGCTCCAGCCCTCGATCACCACGTCGGCGACCCCGTCCCTCACCGGAACGCGCGCGTTGTCCGCGACCCCGAAGCTCACCCGCCCGCGCACCGCCGCCTGCGCCAACCGCAGCATCGCCGCCGCGCCGTCGAAGGCCAGCACGGTGGCGCCTTCTGCGGCCAGCCACCGCGTGAGCCGCCCCGTCCCGGCGCCCAACTCGATGACCGCCCCCGGCCCCACGCCGAGCGCGCGCAGCGCCCGCCACAGGTTGCCCGCGTGGTCCTCGCGCCGCACCAGCCGGTCGTACCGCGCGGCCTCCCGCGCGTAGATGTCGCCGTAGCGCCCCTGCATCACGTCCCCCCAATGCAAAAAGGGCCCGAGCATACGCCCGAGCCCTCCCCACTCTCACCGCAGCGAGCGCGTCGGACGCTTACTCGGCGGGATCCACCACCAGCGCCCAGCGCTTGACGGTGCCCTCGTCGATGGCCGCGTGGTCGATGACGCTCAGCGTCCACACGCCGCCGACCGTCTTGCCCGCCAGCTCCGGCACCTCGATCAGCTCGTTGATGTCGTGCGCGCTGCCGCCGGTGCCCTTCTGGCGCAGCGTCGTCGAGAAGCCGTCCTCGTGCGCCAGCAGGATCTCGAGGTCGCCCACGTAGGTGTGCTGGATGTCGAGCTGCACCTTGACGCTCTTGGCCTTGATGTCGTCGGCGACCGTCAGATCCATGTCCACGCCGGCGGGGTTGTTGTCGGGCACCAGCGTCGCGGTCTCGAAGGCGAAGACGCGGCGGGTCTCTTCGGTGTCGGTCTCGGGGGCCTTGCGCGACAGCTCGACGAGCTGCTTGACCTTGGCGTAGTCGACGTAGGGGTTACGACCCGAGGTCCCGTCGGCGGGGCCGGTCGAGAACCACAGGAAGTCGGGCTGCGCGCTGACGCCCCAGGTCGGGTGGTTGGCGCGGCCCTCGAGCCACTCGCCGCCGATGATGACCCCGTCGGCGTCCATCTCGAGGACGTACTGGTAGTTGTCGGTCCGGGTGTAGCGCTCGATGTTGGGCCCCTGGGGCTCGGCCGTGGCCTGCGCCTCGGTGATGTACTTCACCGTCGCGAAGACCTGGGCAAACTTCTTGGCCTTGTCGTTGTAGATGTACGCGTCGCCCTCGACGCCGAGCAGCTCGTTGGCCTTGGCGACGTCGATGTCGGTCAGCTGGGTGACCTCGAAGCCGACCACGGGCTGGTTCCAGACCTCGTAGTTGTAGGTGCGGTCCTCGATGAGCGCCATGCTGTGGCGGCCCAGGAAGTTGCTCATGATCACGTGGAACGAGCCGGCGTTCGTGTCGCGGCAGGCGTCGTCCTTGATGCGCCCGCGCTCGTCGCGCTCGGGATCCTTGGTGTTGCAGCGGCCGCCCAGGATGCGGGACTTCGAGCGGTCATAGACCGTCTGCAGCAGGCC
>CALBMW010000146.1 GCA_937896275.1 uncultured Myxococcales bacterium | reverse complement strand
ATCCCGAGCCGGTCGCCGACCCCGAGCCGGTCGCCGATCCCGAGCCGGTCGCCGATCCCGAGCCGGTCGCCGATCCCGAGCCGGTCGCCGACCCCGAGCCGGTCGCCGACCCCGAGCCGGTCGCCGATCCGGAGCCGGTCGCCGAGCCCGAGCCGGTCACCGAGCCCGATCCTGACGGCTGCCCGCCCGCCAGCGGCCCCGGCGCCCGCGGCACGTGGGTCTGGCAGCGGTCGACCGTCACCGACACCGCGGAGCGGGCCGCCTTCTTCGCCTTCGCCGCCGAGCGCGACCTTCGCACGGCCTACATCGACAGCCAGTGGCTGGTGGACAACGCCGCGGGTCCCCTGACCGAGTTCATCGCCGAGGCGCACGCGCGCTGCATCGACGTCGAGCTGCTGTTCGGCTACTCGCGCTGGGCGCTCACCGAGGGCCACGCCGAGATCCTGGGCCTCACGCACCGCGCCGTGGCCTTCGCCGCCTCGATCGACGGCCCGCGTCCTGCCGGCGTGCACTTCGACATCGAGCCCTACACCACCCCGGAGTGGGGCGCTGACGAGAACGGCACGGCCAACGAGCTGCTCGACCTCTTCGAGCGACTGCAGGACGTCGTGGCGCCCTCGGGCCTGCGCCTCTCGGCCGACGTGCCCTTCTGGTACGACGGCCGCTTCGTCGAGCGCGACGGTGAGACGCGCCCCCTGAGCGAGTGGATGGCCGATCGCGTCGACCGGCTGGTGCTGATGGACTACCGCGACACGGCGGCACAGATCATCAGCCTGGCCGACACCGAGCTCAGCTACGCGGCCCGCGTTCAGGCCGAGGTGGTGATCGGCGTCGAGACCATCTGCGGCCTCGAGCCCACCACGATCACCTTCTGCGAAGAGGGCGCCGCCGTCCTCGAGGCCCAGGTCGCCCAGGTCCGGGCCCACTTCGCCGACCACCCCGCGTTCGCCGGCTTCGCCATCCACTCCTATCGGCACTTCCAGGCCCTCAGGCCCTGAGCCGCGGGCAGGCGCCTCGCCCCCCGCGACCGCGCCTGCCCCCCGCGACCGCGCCTGCCCCCCCGCCCCCACCTGCCCCGCATCGGCCCGGGCTGCGGTCGCGCGCACTAGTCTGCGACGACCTCACCCGAACATGGATCGAACGGACGTGAGCCCGATGCCGATCGGGAGGCAAGCGACCAGCCCAGCAGAACTTTCTACCTTGGCTGCTCGACACGACCCCCGACCGCTCGGCACGACCCCGGCCGCTTCGGCGCGCGCGAGGGCGTTCGTCATTGTCGGGGGAGTGAGGTCGATGGGTGAGTCATCTGTCACTGCGGGCGTCGTCCGGTCGCTGCGCGTGCGGGGGTCGAAGTCGTGATCGTCGACTGGAGCGATCTTCTGTTCCTGGGCTACTTCGTGGCCCTGAACTCGACCTACACGGCCTTGATGCTCATCTCGGTCATCGAGCTCACCCGCCGCCGCGCCACCCGGCTTCCCGAGCTCGAGGCGCAGTTGCTCGAGAGCAGCAGCACGCCCCCCGTCACGATCCTGGTCCCGGCCTTCGACGAGGAGCGCTCGATCCGCGGGAGCGTCCAGAGCTTCCTTCAGCTGGAGTACCCCGCCCTCACCGTGGTGGTCGTCAACGACGGCAGCGCGGACAACACGCTCGGCGTGCTGGGCGATCGCTTCGACCTCGTCCGGACCGATCTCGTCTTTCAGCGCCTGCTCGAGACCCGACCGATTCGCGGCGTGTATCGGTCCAAGCGCGACCCGCGCCTGTGGGTCGTCGACAAGGAGAACGGGGGCAAGGCGGACGCGCTCAACGTCGGTATCAACGTGTCGCGCACGCCCCTGGTGTGCTGCGTCGACGCCGACACCCTGTGCGAGCCCACCGCGCTGCTGAGGCTGGTCGAGCCCTTCCTCTGCGACCCGCGAGGCGTGGTCGCGGCGAGCGGCACCGTGCGCATCGTCAACGGATGTACGGTGCGCGACGGTCGGGTCAGCGACGTCGGGCTGCCCGGCTCGTGGCTGGCGCGCCTGCAGATCGTCGAGTACCTGCGCACCTTCCTGTACGGCCGCATGGCCTTCAACCCGCTGGGCGGCACCCTGATCATCAGCGGGGCCCTGGGGCTGTTCCGCAAGGACGCCCTCGTGGCGGTGGGCGGCTACGCGACCGACACGGTGGGTGAGGACATGGAGGTGGTGCTTCGCCTGCATCGCTTCGCGCGCGAGCAGCGGCCGCCCCAGCACCTGGTTCACGTCCCCGACGCCCTCTGCTTCACCGAGGTGCCCGAGAGCGTCGCCACGCTCGGACGGCAGCGCGACCGCTGGCACCGGGGCCTGGCCGACTCGCTGGCGCGGCACAAGGACATGCTGCTCAACCCCCGCTACGGCCTGGTCGGCCTGCTCGGCTTCCCCATCTTCGTCGCGTTCGAGCTGCTCGGATCGGTCGTCGAGCTGTCCGGCTACGTGTGGTTCGCAGGGCTGATGTGGACCGGGCGGTTGCCGGTGGTCCCGGCCCTGTTGCTGCTCGCGGCGGCGGTGCTCTGGAGCGTGCTCTTGTCCTTGGCGAGCCTGCTCATCGACAACTGGTCGGCCAACGTGATGCGGCGCACGGGTGACCGCGCGCGGCTGGTGCTCTACGCGCTGCTCGAGAGCTTCGGTTATCGCCAGCTCACGTTGTTCTTCCGCCTGAGGGGGCTCGTGGGCTTCCTGCTCGGGGCCAAGGCCTGGGGCCGGATGGACCGCCGAGGCTTCGATTCCCTGCCGCTGCCCCTGCCGGTGCCGGTGACCTTGGTCGTGCCCGTCGTGGAGACGCCGCCGCCGGCCGCGTGCGAGACGGTGTCGACCAAGTGAGCGCCCTCGATCCAGCCTGGTCGTCGGTGGCGCTGATGGTGGCCACCCTGGGGTGCGGCGGTGGCTCCACCCGCACGGACTGGCTGGCGCCGGCGCCGGGCTGCGCCGACGATCCTGCGGCGCTTGGCACCGCACAGGCGCGCGCGCGAGCCTGGCTGCGGGTGGTGCCCTTCACCCCGCGCGTCGTGCAGGGCGCCCCACCCACGCCGCCCGCGCGGCACCTCGCGCCGACCCCCGACACGCCCTACGCGATGGTGCTCTCGTACCCCGACGGCCCGGCACGCATGCGCCGCCGAAGCTACCTCTACGACGCGGCCCTGGCGATCCTCTGGTTCGGCTCGACCGGCGAGATCGAGACCGCGCGAAGTCTCGCCAACACGCTGATTTTGTTGCAGAATCCCGATGGGAGCTGGGGCTTCTTCTTCGACGCGGACGGCTTCTACAACCTGCGCTACGTGCGCAACGGGGCGGTGGCCTGGGCGGCCTACGCGCTGGCTTGGCTCGACCTGCGCGCCGCCCACCCGCCGGCGCGGCAGGCGGCCCAAGCCGCGATCGCCTACCTGG
>CALBMW010000145.1 GCA_937896275.1 uncultured Myxococcales bacterium | reverse complement strand
GCCCCATCACCGCGGCCACCAACGGCGCCAACTCCGGCGCGGGCACGCCGATGATCTTGTGGCGCTCGCCCGAGTGGAAGCCCATCGGCCCCGCGACGTGAACCCAGGTGGCGATGCGCAGCTGCGACAGCACGCGCCCGATGCCCATGTGGCGCAGCTCGGGCGTCACCGGCGTGGTGAAGCCGAGGCGGCAGGACACGACCGCCTGGATCTGCTTGTCCAGCGCGCCCATGCCATCGACGCCCCAGGCAAGGAAGGCGTCGTGCGCGCCGCTGACCCCCGTCATGCCGGGCGCGCCGACCTTGTGCACGTAGCCGCCGCAAGCCGCGATGACCACCGCCGCCGCGCTCGAGACGTTGAAGGTCTTGAGGCTGTCCATCCCGACGCCCACGATGCCGAGGTGAGGCTCGGGGGCGCGCACCACGCGGCCAAAGCACCGATCCCACTCGGTATTGTGGCTCTCGGTGAGACCCATGAGCTCATCGGGGGTCGGCGCCTTGCATCGGTGGGCGGCGATCAACGCCCCCTGCTGCAGCTCGGGCTGCTCGTTGCGCCAGATCTGGCCGTAGGCGTCGCGCGCCTCCTCACGGCTCAGGTCGCCGCCGAACTGCAGCCGGACCACCAGGGCGCCGAACGCGCGCATCGCGGCTTCGTCGAAGGGGCTCTGCATCGCACACCTCAGTCAACGTGGTTCGAGCCGCATCGTAGAGACTTTTTCGGCCGACACAACCGCGGGGCGCGGGCGTCCGCGGGAGACACTCACCGGACGCTTCCGGCGAATCTCAGACCGTCGCGCGCGGCGCGTCGGCGTTCAATCCGCTCGCGATCATCTCGACCCGCCGCTGAAACGCCGCGTCCGCGAGGCGCCCCGCGCGCTCCCGGGCGGAGCGCACGAGCTCCCGCGCCCGACCCTCGCGACCGACGCCGGCGAGGGCCGGCACCAGCCTCTCGACGGCGAGCAACCAGATCTCGTCGGCCGCGCCGCTCTGGCGCGCCAAGAACTCCGCCGCCTCGAGATGCTCGACGCCCTCGGTGGCCGCCCCCGCCTCCAACGCGAGGCGCCCCAGCAGCATCTGCGCCTTGAGCGCCCGATCGGGCATGCCGACGCGGCCCGCAGACTGGAGCGCCTGCTCGGCCATGGCCCGCGCCTCGTCAGGCTGTCCGCCTTGGGCCAGCGCGTCGGCCAGGTGATAGCCCGCCACGGTGGCGCCCACCAGGTTCCCGGCGGCGCGCTGATCCTCGTAGACTTGGCGCTGATCGGCGATGGCGTCGTCGATGCGCCCCAACGCCGCGTAGACCATCGCCCGCCCCGACCGCGCGGCGCCCGCCCACCGCGCCCGGGAGAGCTCGCCGGCGCGCACCAGCGCGTCGCCGACCTCGATGGCGCGATCGAAGACCACCAGCGCCTCGTCGTGCTGCCCCAGATCGCGCAGCACGTTGCCCAGATCGTGGCCGGCCCGCACCAGCGCGGCCCCGTCGCCCCCGCCGGCGAGCACCGTCCAGCCCTCGCGCGCCAAGGTGAGCCCGTCGCGCGGCCGGCCCATGCTGCGCAACACGAAGCCGAGCATGCAGCGCGTGCTCGCCGCCTTCTCGACGTCGCCGGCGCGCTCGTAGAAGAGCTGGGCCCACTCGAGCTCCTCCTGGGCCTCGTCCCACGCCGACCGGTAGTGCGCGACGTTCCCCAGCACCTCGCGCACCTCGGCCGCGCGCCGCAGCACCTCGAGCGCCGGTTCCTCGTCCTCGACCAAGGGGCGCAAGCGTTCGGCGGCGTGGCGTGCGTGATCCTCGGCGTCGTCGAAGCGGCCCAGGTAGAAGAGGGTGTGTGCCAGGTGCCCGAGCGCGTCGGCGGACTCGACGGGGTCGTCGGCGGCGCCCGCGCCGAGCGAGACCGCCAACTGGAGCGCCTGCGCCGCGTCCTCATAGGCCCCCAACGCAAACTGGCGGCGGCCGACTCGGAGGGCGTAGTGACGCGTCTTGGCCGCGTCGTCGGCGCGCTGCCAGTGGAACAGGAGCGCCGGTTCGCTGGCGCGGCGGTCCAGCCGGGTCGCCTCCAGCACCTCACCGGCCAGGCGGTGGAGCAGGCGCCGATTGTCCGGCAGCACGGTGGCGTAGACCGCGTCGCGCAGGAGCGCCTGCCGAAAGCGAAAGGCCGGACCGTCGTCGGTTTGGCAGCGCTCGATCAGATCGCGCTGCACGAGCGCGAAGACGGCGTCCTCGGCCGCCGTGGTGGACTCGCCCAGGCGGGCGTGCAGCGCGGCCCATAGCCCCGCGTCGGCCTCGACGCCCAACACCGCGAGCCGCTGAATGGCGGCGCGCTCGTCGGTCGGCAGGCGCGCCACGCGCGACAGCAGGAGGCCGTAGAGCGAGTCGGGCAGAGCGAAGTGGCCCAGCGCCGCGGCGTCCGCGCCGAGCAGATCGCGCGCCGCCAGGGCCTGCACCATCTCCTCGACGAAGAGCGGGTTGCCCGCGGCGCGCGCGTGCACCATGGCCATCGACGCGCGCGACTGGGTCCGACCATCCGCGGCGAGTCGCATCAGGGCGTCGACGTCCTCGGCCGGGAGGCCTCCGACCAGCACCCGCCCCACCGCGCCCAGCGGCGGCGCCCCGAAGGCGTCGCCCGTGCGCGACACGGCCACCATCAATGGCGTCTGCTGCGGCGGCAAGCGCAGCGCGGCGTTGCGCAGCAGCTCGAGGCTCGCAGGATCGGCGCGGTGCAGATCGTCGAAGACGACCAGGGGGGGCCGGCCCGCCGTCTCTTGGGACTGCAGCGTAAGTGCCCGCAATATCAGCGTAATCAGGGTCAGTATGCGCCCCGCGTAGCCCTCGGGATCGCGTCCCGGTTGGTCGCGACCGATGCCCAGCAGCACGCGCGCGACGTCGGAGAGCGCGAGCAGCGCCCGACGCTCCGGGTCCCCGAGGTGGGCCGACACGTGCGCCAGGCGCGCCCCGATGTCGCGGGTCTGTGGGCGGCCGCCCTCGCCCGCGAAGAGCACCTGCCTCAGCAACGAGACCCACAGGCCATAGGGGGTCAGCGTCAGCGGGCGCGCGATCACGACCGCGACGCGCATGCGCAAGGCCAGCTGCTCGGCGAAGGCCAGGGTCAACCGCGACTTGCCGATGCCCGCGGGGCCGACGACCTCGACGTGGGGAGACGCCTCGTCGCCCGCCGACCAGGCGGCGTACGCGGCGTGCAGCGCAGCGAGCTCGGTCCCGCGGCCCACCAGCGCGCCCACCGCACCCGGGCGGGTCCAGCGGCGTGCGCCGGTGTCCTGCTCGTCCAAGAGCTCGGAGGCCTCGACCGGTTGGGCGCGGCCCTTCACGACCAACGAGCCGATGGCCCGCCACGCGTAGCGATCGCCCACGATGCCGCGGGCCTGGGCCGAGACGAGCGCCGTGTTCTGGGGCGCCGCGTGCTGCAGCGCCAGCACCACCTCGGCGGCGTCTCCGCGCAGCAGATCGCGCCCCGCGCTGTCCTCAGTCCAGATGGCCAGCCCCTCGTGGACGCCCATTCGCAGGCTCACCGTGGCCCCGAACTCGCGCATGGCGGCGTCCACCGCCGGCCGACGGGCCAGGAGCGCGGCCGCCGCACCGATCGCGCGCTCGGTGTCGTCCTCGCC
>CALBMW010000144.1 GCA_937896275.1 uncultured Myxococcales bacterium | reverse complement strand
CGGCCGCCGGCACCAGCCAGGTGCCCACCGGGGCCGCCGTCGGCGGAGCCAGCCGGTCCGCCACGGCGTCGAGCATGCGCTCGGCGCCACGGGCAGCGGGTGCCAAGCCGCCGCCGCTCGCCCAATCGGGCGCCGGCCCCGCGTCGGTCAACATCACCGTGCCGGACGGGGTGTGCCCCACCGCGCGTGCGTCGGGGAAGCGCAGCAGCGTCCCATCGATGGCGGCCGCGGTGCCCAAGCGAGCCGGGTAGGGCGACAGGCGCCCCTGGCCCGCCGAGCGCCACTGCTCGCGCGCCTGCGGTCGAGGTGTCGGTCGCGCCCCGGCACGTGGCTCGGGCCGCACCGTCGCGACCGGCACCAAGCGGCGCTCGCGCGACCGGCCCCGCGCCACGGTGGCCTGATCGATCCCCCCCACGTGCTCCACCGGGTCGACCGGCACCACGAAGGGGGCGTCCAACCCGTAGGCCGTCTCGGCGTAGTCGCGCCGCGTTCCCCACTCGCGCGCCAACGCGCCCAGGGCATCCACCCCAAAGACGCTCAGCCCGCCCGCCGCATCCAGAGGGAGCGTCCAACGGTCCAGGACGGCCTCAAGGAGCGGAACGCCTGCGATGCGTCCGAGATCGCCGAAGCGCTCGAAGCGCCCGTCGAGCGCCGTGGCGAAGGCGAGAAGGTGCGCGCCGAGCCCCACGTCGGGGCTCGACACCACGTCGATCGCGAGAGGCTCGGTGTCGCCCGCCATGCTCAGCCTCGCGTGATGCCTTCGTGGGCGATCTCGACCGACTCCACCATGATCTGGCTCTGGCTCGCGTCCAGCTCCGGGCCCTCCCACTTCACGGGCCAGGCCCGGGTGAAGTTCCAGCGCGCCTTCTCGGAGCCGTCGTCATTGAGCATCACGATGCTGCCGCTCTTGCGGCCCGCGCCGCTCGGCGACTTGCCGTAGTCGAAGTGCCAAACCTCGAGGAGGCGGTTGTCGATGTAGCCGACCTTGAGCACCAGGTTGGGGTAGCTGCCTTGGCCCGGCAGCTTGTGCAGGCGGTCGTTGACGCCGCCCTCCTGCTGCGCGAGCACCTCGATCTCGTGGCTCAGCCCGCCGACCGACTGGAAGTGGGCCAGCGACAGCCCGTCGACCTCGACGATGAACCGAAACTTGCCGAAGGGTCGCGTGCTCGGCACGGCTACTCCTCCTCGTCCTGCGCCTGATCCTCGAGGCGCTGCGACAACCTGAAGACGATGAACTCGACCGGTCGAGTCACCGCCAGCCCGATCCGGGCGACAAGCATACCGCGGTCGAGCGAGTCCGGGGGGTTGGTCTCGTCATCGCACTGGACGAAGAAGGCCTGCTCGGGGGTCTCACCGGCCAGCACGCCCCGCTCCCGCAGCTCCGCGAGGTAGGCGATGACCAAGCGCGTCAGGCGCTTCCAGAGCCGCCGATCGTTGGGCTCGAACACCGCCCACTGGGTGCCGTCCTCGATGTCCGCCGAGATGGTGCTGATGGTCCGGCGCACGTTCACGAAACGCCACTCGGCGTCGCTGCTCACCGTCCGCGCACCCCACAGGCGAAGCCCGCGAGCAGCGAACGGTCGCATGCAGTTGACGCCCGCGTCGTTGAGCGTCGCGAGGTGCCCGTCCTGCAGCAGCAGCGCCAGATCGACGATGCCTTCGACGACCTCGTTCGCCGGCGCCTTGTGAACGCCGAAGTCGCGGTCGCTGCGCGCCACGATGCCCGCGACGTGCCCCGATGGGGGCACCGTCCGGCGCCGCCCGCCCTCGAGCACGACCACCCAGGGGAAGTAGAGCGCGGCGTGGGCCGAGTCATACTGCCGCCGCCAGCGCAGCGCCTCCTCGTGATCACACCCCGGGGGCAGATCGAGCAGCGCGAAGCGGCACCGTGATCGTTCGCAGTGGGCAATGGCTGCGTCCTGCACGACCTCGATGTCGCGCAGCGTGTGGAAGCGTCGACTACGCTCGAAGGCCGCCATCAAGTCGGGCAGCACGAGTAGATCGATCTCCGGCGCCTCGACGAGCCCCTCGATGCCGCGCCGATCACCCGGCCCGTGATCGTGCCCGATGAAGTCCTCGGGCCCCAGGTCCTCAAGCCCATCGGCTCCCCCCGCCAAGGCCAGGCCGGCGACCTCCATGGGCAGGCAGAGCGCTCGCGGCGTGTCCGGCCGCAACGCGGCGACGCGAATCAGCCGGCTGCGCTCGTTGATGACGCGTTCGACGTAGGTCGGGCTGGCGCCGAACAGCGACAGCTGCTCGAAGCGTTCGCTCTTCTCGTACCAGCGGATCTCGAGATCGAAGGCGTGCGGCTCGACGTAGGTCGGCGCCGCCGAGGCGAAGCGCGAGGGCAGCGGCGGATCGATGGCGAGCACCTTGCCGTCGACCCGGGTGACCGCCGCCCAGTGCTCGACACCGTCGTCGTGCACCCGCACCAGCGTGCCCACCGTCACCGCGTGCGTGCTCTTCACCTGAATGTTGGCGGCGCCCGCGTCGGCGTCGCGCGTCAGGAAGGTCTGGCTACGGGCGCCGGCACGAACAGTGATCCGCAGCTCGTTGCCCCAGGTGCCGGGATCCTGGGCGGACACCGTCAGCGTCGGCTGCCCGGCCCGGTCGAGCAGCACGCGCGTCGCCGACGCGGCCACCGACTCCCCCGGCGCGCCGTGCACCCGCGCCACCCGCTGCACGAAGCAGGTCTCGCCACCGTTGTCGAAGAAGCCGCGCAGCGACGCGCCGAGGTAGCCGTCCGTCAGCGGCTCGCCAAACAGCTCCACGAAGCGGTCGAAGCTGGTGACCCGCACGGCACGGTCGAGAGGCCCTCGTCGCGTGATCCCGAAGAACACCGGGCGCCCGGTCTCGCGGAGCTTCAGCGGCGGAATGCGCTGCTCGCTCGGCTGAAAATAGACGCCTGGTGCCCTGACCTCTGCCATGGGGGGTTCTCGTGGCCTCCATCGTTGCGGCGCGCCTGGCCGTGGGGAGCGTGTTGGGCCGCATGGCCTGCCGCGCGCGTCGCATCCCGCGCCGAGCGGAGGGCCGAATTACCGCCGAGACTCGTTGATCTCCTTGTTGATCCCCGAAATCTCCTTGATCCACATCTGCCGCTCGCGGTGCTCCATCCCGAGGATGTCGTCCATCGACCAATGGAAGTGGTAGGCGATGTAGGCTACCTCCTGGAAGATGCGTTCCAGGGGGTAGCTCACGATTCCCCCAGGTCAACCCCCAGGTCGAGCTCGTAGTCGTGGCCGCAGGCAGGGCAGGTGGCCTTGACCTTGGCTGACCCCTCCTCGTTGATGCGCCGGTAGAACTCCTGGAGGTACGCCAGATCCGAAGAGAACATCTTCTCGATGATGCTCGGGTTGATGCTGCCGACCGATCCCAGCTTCGTGATGACCCGCGAGAGCAGGATGATGACCAGGTAGGCCCGGTTCTGCTGCACGCGGTAGTCCTGCAGCGGTGTGATTTCGTCCTTGGCCGTCGCCAGCCGCATCACGCCTTCGCGGTGCAGGTTGCCCTCGTTGTCGACGTAGCCCTTCGGCAACGTGAACGGAAACTCGGTCTGGAATGCCATCGTGTCCTTCCCGCACGTGCGGGGCCCCAGCACACGAGAAGCGCAGCACCGCAGTGCGGCGTGCGCTTCTCGTCGATCGACCGTGCGACCGGCACCGGGACCGCGACGTCAGTCACGTTTCTTTTTTCGTGTCGATTCGCCCACGAGGCGGAATTCAGACCGCCTTGGGTGAAAGTGCCCGGCCCGCGGACGACTCCGCGACCGTCCGCCGGGCCAGGGACGACGGCTCAGCCGCCGGCCTGCACCCGCTCCCAGCGCTCGACGACGAACTCGAGCTCTTCCACGGCGACATCGGTACCCTTGCCGTCGAGGGTGAAGCCCTTCCACTTGCAGGGCCACGCCTCGTAGAAGTTGTACCGCATCACCTCTTCGCCCTTGTCGTTGTTGAGCACGATCGAGCCGCTCTTGCGCTCGACCTTGCCCTCCATGACGTTCTTGCGCCACAGCCACAGCTCGTCGGTCGAGACGTAG
>CALBMW010000143.1 GCA_937896275.1 uncultured Myxococcales bacterium | reverse complement strand
CTGGCCTGCGCCGGCCGGGGGGTGGGGCGGCTCGAGGGTGACACCGTCCTTCGCGCGGCGGCGATCCTCAGCGGACGGCCCCCGGGGCCGCCACCGAGCGCGACGCCCAGTGGAGCTGAGGTCACTACAGATGAGAGGACGCCGAGGACCGACGAACGGCGAGTTGAGGCGAGCCTCGGAGGCGTGGCGCTCCAGTGCCGCTGGGCGCATCGAGCGCCGGTCGGGCGGTGCCGTGTGTCAACGCTCGCACCACCGGCCGCCGACGCAATCGCTGCGCCCGGCGCGGCCCCGACCGGCGACCGATCGCGCCGCCAGTCGGAGCAGCCACGCGGCCAGTCGGAGCAGCTGCGCGGCCAGTCCGACCAACACGGCGGCTCAGAGGCGCAAGGTGGCTCACCGGAAAGAGACGGCGAGCCGTCGGGAGTGCACGCAGCGTGGCCCGGAGGACCGTTGCAGGCAGCCCGGCGAAGCGTCTGGTCAGCCCGGCGAAGCGTCTGGTCAGGCCGGCGAAGCGTCTGGTCAGCCCGGCGAAGCGTGTGGGGGGAGTGGCGCGAAGCGTCCGAGGGGACCGGACCGCCACGAGGCCGCGCGCCCCTGAGTCGCGCGCCGCGGAGCACTCGGCAGCTGAGCACCGGGCCGGTGACCGGCGTGGGCCTGCGCCCGGGCGCGGAGAGCGCGAGGACGCTCGGACCGAGGGCCGACGGGTGGCGTCGACCCGGCGCCTCGAGTGCGAGGTTGCTCGGGCCGCCGCGGGACGGGAGGGATCCGCCGAGGGTGACGCCGGCAGGGCTGTCGTCGGCGGCCGAGGTGACCGCGCTCCCGGGCGCTCGGAGGCACGCGGCCATGGGCCCGCGGATCGAGCGGATGCTCACGCGGCCCGACGCCTGGATGGGTCGGACCCGCGGGGACACGCGGAGGCTCACGGTGCGCTTCCGGAGACCGTCGATCGGGACGCACGGACCAAGACTCGACGCGCCGCCCCTCGGCGGAACGCTCGCCGGAACGCTCGCGCCAGGCGCGTGGACGGTACGAAGGCATGCAACGCCGTCCTGGCGAACGATTCCAGCGACGATCCGGGCCACGGAGCCGGCGTCGGTGGTGAGGAGTCGGGACGGACCGGGCAGGCGGCCGGCAGCGACGCGAACGCTCGCGCCGTGAGTGGGACCGGCCGAGAGTGCCCGAGCGCGCGGCGCGACGCTCGGGTCGCTCGTCGACCGGGCGATTGGAGCCTGCGCGACGGGCCCACACGGGGGCTGACGCAGAGTCGGGCCGACGCAGAGTCTGGCTGACGCAGAGTCGGGCTGACGCAGAGTCGGGCTGACGCAGAGTCGGGCTGACGCAGAGTCGTCACGGAGTCACAGGGGTGGTCTGACGCAGCTGGGCTGACGTGAGGCTGCTTGGGCTGAACAAGCATTCGGGCGTCCCACGCGGGGCGCCCTCGATGGGGCGGCGCGTCCAGGGGATGTACCGCACGAAGGGCCACGGACGGTCCAACGAACCGCGACCCTCGGGTCGCAAAGCACAGGGAGGTGCGCGCATGAGCGTTCACATGCAGACCTTTTTCCGCCGCTCGGAGACCGACCCGGTCGACGCGGCCGATCCGTCAGACTCGGGTGCTTCCCGGATCGATCGGACACTGGAGTTCGGCCGGGCCGACTTGGGTCGGAGCGCCCCCGAGCGCGCCGACTTCGAGTCCGACCGACAGTTCGATCGGGCGATCGGCGGGCTGCTGGCGATGAACCACCGAGTGATGGCCTTGATCGAGGGTGCCGAGCGCGATCTCGTGCGCGCGGCGCAGCACCCCCACGGCGTCGAGGTCGACATGAACCCCTACAACCGAGCGCGCGTGGCGCGCGGTCGCCGGGCCGGGTTCCGACCGATGCGTTAGGCCAACGCGGCGCCGCGACGAGTCACTGTCGGTGGGGCGGAGTCCCTCCCGGCGAGGCTGTCGCACGCATCGAGGATCCCCGGCTCGCACGCGAGCCTGACAGTTTGGCGAGCTGACCACCGGCCTCGGTCGGGGCGGCACGCCCACGCTCGGTGAGGTACTCGGAGAGACGCTCGGACAACGGCGCACCCGCTCGAGCGAGACAGGCTCGCGCGAGGAACGCACGAGGGATCGACCGTCGCCACACTCGAAGGCGTCGGATAAGCAACTCGACCCGAGGGTCCGTCGAGCGCGGCCGCGCGAGTGCCCGTACAGGCACGCAGTGCGACGCAGTGAGACGCGATTTGGTGCCATGTGCAGGTGCTGTGACGGCTCGACGCGCGACCTGTGCGTCCGACGCTCGAGCTGCGCCTTCCGCCTGGCCTCGACCGCGCTGAAGTCATCTCACGAAGCCAGGCACCGCGCTTTTGCGGCGCCTGGCCTCGAGTTCGATACCCAGTGGCCCGGCCGATGGTCGGTCGGGCCCGAGAACCGCACCGGTCAAGTGGCTGGTGTGTTGTTCGCGGCACGCAAGGATGTGCGCCGCGCCAGTCAAGGAGGACAATCATGGGCCTTTTCGTCAACACGAACATCGCGTCGGTCAACTCGCAGCGCAACCTGCTGCAGACCACCAACCGCCTGAACAAGAGCTTCCAGCGCCTGTCGAGCGGCCTGCGGGTGAACACCGCCGCCGACGACGCGGCCGGTCTCGCGATCAGCGAGCGGTTCACGAGCCAGATCCGCGGCCTGACGCAGTCGGTGCGCAACGCCAACGACGCGGTGAGCGTGGTCCAGGTGGCCGAGGGCGCCCTGCAGGAGTCGACGTCGATCCTGCAGCGCATGCGTGAGCTCGCCGTGCAGTCCGCCTCGGACGTCAACAGCGAGTCCGACCGCGCCGCCATCCAGGACGAGGTCTCGCAGCTGCAGGAGGAGTTGCAGCGCATCGGTGAGACCACGACCTTCAACCAGCAGAAGCTGCTCGATGGCTCGTTCACCGACAAGTTCTTCCACGTCGGCATGAACTTCCGCGAGAACATCCGGGTGCAGGTGCGTGACGCGCGGGCCGAGACGCTGGGTCGCCACGCCGTCTCGACGGGCCCCGCCGCCGTGACCACCAACGCGCTCGTCGCGGACAGCCTGTCGGTCAACGGCGTCACGGTCCGCGCCACCCAGGCCCCCGACGACACCGTCAGCACCAGCTTCGCGTTGGGCTCGGCGATCGCGAAGGCGGCGGCGATCAACGACTCGACCCAGTTCACGGGCGTCAAGGCCTACGCCAACTCCGCGGTGCGCCTGGGCACCGGCAACATCGTGGGCGGCACCCTCGACCAGGGCAACTACGTGCAGATCAACGGTCGCATCGTGACCGGGCTGACGGTGGTGCCGAACGACGCCAACGAGGGCTTCATCGACGCGATCAACGCCGAGTTCGCTTTGACCGGGGTCATCGCCCGGCGTGACGCGGACGGGCAGGTCGAGCTGTTCGCCGAGGACGGGCGCAACATCGAGGTGATCGCCGTGGGCAACGGCGCGGCGATCACGGGCCTGGTGGGGCAGTCCCTCACCACCGCGACGGTGACCCTGCACTCCGAGGAGCAGTGGCAGCTCGGCGGCAACAACGAGGACTTCATCGGCTTCAGCGATAACGCGCTGGTGGGCGTCAACTCGAGCCAGGCGGTGAGCACGCTGGACGTCACGACGCGAGAGGGGGCGAACATCGCCATCCTGATCGCCGATCGAGCCATCTCCCAGGTCACCGCGCAGCGCGCCGAGCTCGGCGCGGTGCAGAACCGCCTCGGCGCCACCATCAACAACCTGTCGGCGGTCACCGAGAACGCCACGGCCGCCCGCAGCCGCATCCTCGACGCGGACTTCGCGTCCGAGACGGCCGAGCTGTCCCGCAACCAGATCCTGTCCCAGGCTGCGACCACCATCCTGGCGCAGGCGAACCAGAGTCCCCAGCAGGCGCTGTCGTTGCTGCAGTAAGCCCCGCAGTTGGACGCCCCGCAGTTGGACGCCCCGCAGCAGGTCGCCCCGCAGGAGGTCGCCCCGCAGCAGGTCGCCCCGCAGTAGGTCGCCCCGCAGGAGGTCGCCCCGCAGTAGGTCGCTCCACGGTACTCCGC
>CALBMW010000142.1 GCA_937896275.1 uncultured Myxococcales bacterium | reverse complement strand
TTTCGGAGGTGGTGAAGGGCGCTTGAACTTCCTATCCTCCGCGCACCGACAGGTCGTAGACGCCCGCGGGAAGCTCGGCGAAGGTGAAGGTGCCGTCTTCGCCGGTGCGTGCGACCACGTCGATGTCGAGCAGGACGACCGTGGCGTCCGCGAGGGGCGCCTCTCTCAGTCGCCCGTGCCGGCCTCGAAGCCGACAGCCGACGGCCAAGCTCAGACCGGTGTCATGGGCCACAGGACGGGGAACAGCAAGGATGCCAGGAGCCAGAGGGTCAGGTTCATCCAGATCCCCGCCCGCAGGAAGTCACCGAAGCGGTAGCCACCGGCCGAATACACGAGTGTGTTCGTCTGATAACCGATGGGCGTCGCGAAGGACGCCGAGCCGCCGAAGGCGACGGCGAAGAGCAGGGCCCGCGGATCGACCCCCAGCGCAGCCGCGGTCGAGATGGCCACCGGCGCGAGCAGCGCGGCCGCCGCGTTGTTGGACATGAACTCGGTCACCAAGCTGGTGAGCAGGTAGAGGGCCGACAGGACGATCCGCGCGCGCAGGGCTGGATCCTCGATGGACATGAAGGGCCGCAGGAAGGTCTCGGCGACCACCTCCCCCGCCCCGGTGTGATCCACGGCCCTCCCCAGGGCCAGCGCGCCGGCGATGAGCAGGAGGATGGGCATCTCGATGCTGCGATAGGCGCCGCGGACCGTCAGGCAGCCCGCCGCCACGAAGACCATCGAAGCCAGCAGCACGATGACCGACACCTGGCCGGGCCGCCACGCCACCAGCCCGATCATGACGGCGGCGATCATCAGGGTCCGGCGGGCGTGGGCGTGGCGGACCACCCGCGCGTCGATCGCGTCGAGGACCAGGAAGTCGGGCACCGTGCGCAGCTCGGCGAATTGCTCGGGCGTGCCCTGCACCAGCAGCACGTCGCCGAACTCGAGCGCCAGCGACGACAAGCCCTCGCGTAGGTGCACCCCGCGTCGCTGCACCGCGATCACGGCCACGCCGTAGGTGCGACGCAGCTCGAGGTCGTTGACCGTGACGCCCAGGGCGCGCGAGCCCGGGGCGACGACCAGCTCGGCCAGCGTGGTGCCCTTGCCGATGCGCTCGCCGTCGCCCGCGGGATCGGGCAGCAGCGTGACGCCGGGGGTGGCGCGGATCGCGAGCAGATCCTCGGCCGTGCCCAGGGCCACGAGCACGTCGTGGGGCTCGAGAACGGTGCCGTCGCCCGGCGCCCAATGCACCGCCTCGCCGTGGACGCGCTGCATGACGTTGAGGCCCGGGTGGGCGGCGCGCAGCGAGGCCCCGAGGGTCTGCCCCACCAGCGGTGAGCCCGGCGCGATCTCGATCTCGGTCACGTACTCGAGCGCCCCTCCACCGGGGGGCATCGCGCTCGCCACCGTGGTGTGGGAGGGCAGGAAGCGCCGGCCCACCAGCACCGTCACTGCGATGCCCACCACGGCGTACAACAGGCCGGCCCGCCCGAACTCGAACATGCGCAGGGGCTCGATGCCGTGCTGGGCGGCGATGCCCGCCACCACCAGGTTGGTCGAGGTGCCGATCAGCGTGCAGGTGCCGCCGAGGATGGCGCCAAAGGACAGCGGAATCAGGAGCTTGGACGGCGGCACGCCGGTGTCGCGCGCGACGCTCAGGGCCAAGGGGATGAACACCGCGACGACCGCCGTGTTGTTGATGAAGGCCGAGAGCACGGCGCTCACGAGCATCAACGCGAGGACCAGCTTGGCTTCGGACCGGCCGCCGATGGCGACCACGCGGCGGCTGACCGGCAGCAGGGCGCCGGTGCGGGTGATGGCCGCGGCGACCACGAACATGCCCGCGATGGTGACCACGGCGTCGCTGCTGATGCCCGCGAGCGCCTCGGCCACCGAGAGCACGGGCTGGCCGTCCTTGCCGACCGGCACCAGGGCCAGCAGCACCATGATCGCGAGCGCGGTGGCCTCGAGCCGAACCCACTCGGTGACGAACAGGACCACCGCCGCCCCGGCGAGGATCATGACGAAGACGCCGCCTGGCTCCATGCTTGCGCTCGCTGACGTGTGGACGCTCGCGCCGCCGCGGCGACCCTTCGAACGCACCCTAGCAGGCTCAGCGGCGCGCGCGAACAGGCCTCTCGAGGATCATCGAGGATCATCGACGGCGTCGGTGACGACGCAGCCCCGCCAGCAGCCCCGGCAGCAGCACGAGCAGGTTCACCGGCGACCCCCCAGGCGAGCCGGACGCAGCGTCACAGCTGCCCTCGAGGCGAGCCCGCGAGCTCTCGAGGTGGGCGGCCCGCGGCAGGCCTCCGTCGACGCCGAACGCGGGCGCCCCCCCCGTACCAGGGACGACCGGCCCGCCCTCCGGTGGCGGACCCTCCGGCGCGCCCCCCGCGCCCTCACCCGGCACACCGAGGTCGAACCGCGGCGGATCGTCGGGCGGCGGCGCCTGGGCGTCGATGGCTGGACCCTCGGGCGGGGGCGCCGGATCAGCGGCCGCGATGTCGTCGAGCGCGAAGGGCGCCGGGGCGCTCAGGGCCAGGCCCGCGACCGGGCTCACCCAACCGGCCGCGCCCCCCAGGTCGAGCGCCACGGTCTCGGGCATCCCGTCGCCGCGAAGGGTCACCGTCCGGTCCCCGCCGGCCCAGGCGACGGTGAGCGTCGGCGACGACGCACGGACTGTCAGCCGCAGGCCTCGCCGCTGCAGCGCCGTCCAGGCCGGGCTCCGGGCGCAGCCGTCCACCACGAGGGCCGCGAAGCCCGGGTCGACGCGCACGTCGCCGCCCTCGCAGCCCGTCCACCCCTCGGTGTCGGCCGCCTGGGGCCCGGCGAAGGTCCAGGCGTCGATGGCGAAGACATCGGCGAAGCCCTCGTGGCGCAGATCGGGGCCCGCGTCCCCCCAAGACGCCCCCACCCAACCGCGCAGCCGCGCGCCGAAGCCGGGCGTTGTCGCCGTCAGGGTCAGGCGCACCCTGCGCGCGACGCCGCCGGTCACGTCACCCGCGTCCACCTGGGCCGACTGTTGCGCGGGCAGGGGCGCGACCAAGCGCCAGGTGTCGCCGTCGGCCTCCTCGAGGACCGCCCCCTCGACCACCAGGGCCGGCGCCACCTCGTAGCCCGCCATCACCGCGCCGGCGGGGCGATCGGCGCCCGGCGTCAGCTCGATGACCGCGTCGAAGGCCTGGCCCTCGATCACATCGAAGACTCCCTGGCTCGACCCCTCGGCCACCAGGTCGCGCGGCTGGCCGTCGAGGGTGATCCAGCGCGCCCGCACGAGGAGCGTCTCGTCCCGGGGCGGCGGCTCGACGGGCGGCGGCTCGACGGGCGGCGGCTCCACCGGCGGTGGGGGCGGCGGCTCGGCCTGGCAGGCGCCGGTCGGGAAGCCGCCGGTGGGCGCGCGCGTGATCCGCGCCTCGGTCTGCGGACCGTAGGCGCCGTCTTCGTCGATGCGGTCCTCCGGATGATTGCGGTTCCAAAGGCGCTGGAAGGCGCGCACCGAGAGGCCGGACAGATCCACCGCGCCGCCGCCCACGTAGTCGAAGTGCACCGGATCGCTCGCGCCGAGCCAGCGCCAGCTGTGGTTGCCCATGGCGCCGCGCCAGCCGGCGTTGTCGTTGATGTCGAGGGCCTTGCCGCTCTCGTGGTTGCTGTGCCCCGGCGAGGCGGCGAGCCCGATGCCGCAGCGCCCCTGCCGATACCATCGGTAGAGCAGGAACTGCTGGGCCAGCGTGCGCAGGGCCGAGTTGATCGACATGCGGCTGCCGCGCTGCCGAATCGCGGCGGCGAGCGCGGGCTTGGCGGCGCCCTGCACGAAGGGCCACACGGCGTCTCCTGCCGCGACGTTCAGATCGGCGATGCTGACCAGCGTGTTCGGGCGAAGGCAGTTGATCTCGTCGATGAGCTGCCGCGACAGGCCGGCCACGATGGCGGTCGAGCAGCCGCCCGCCTCGCCCACGGTCAGGCCCGGGCGCCAGACGCCCAGCGCCCCCTCGGTGAAGTGGTCCGCGTCCTCGTCGGCGGGTCCGCAGGCGGCGAGGAGGGCGACGAGGGGGATGAGGCGACGCATCGCGGGCCGCCGCTGCAAGTCGCGCGCCGCGCCTCGAACCGGCGAAGCGACGGGCCACCGCGCCCAGGGGTGAGGCCTCGGCGCCTCACGCGGCGGGGCCGCCGACCACCCGCCGGGGACCACAGTCCCCAGCGCCACGCCGAGGATCGGCAGCAGTACCGTGCCTTGCAGCGCGGCGATTGCTAGCATGCTGCGCGATGTCCGACCCGCCGCCCCCAAGAGTTCCGCCCGCAGGACCGCGCCGCGCCCTGCCCCGCTGGCTCGCCCGCGCGCTCATCGTGCTCGTCGTCGTCGTCGTGCCCCTGTCCTTGCTCGGGCGTCGCTACGTGCGCCTGGGCACCGACTGGGTCGATGGCGACAGCTGCGTGGGCTGCCACAAGGACCGCAACGACCGCATGGTGCGTCAGTGGATCGGCAGCGCCCACTTCGACGCCGACGTCGGCTGCGCCGCCTGCCACGGGGACGATCACGAGGCGATGTTCGCCACGCACGGCGCGGTCTCGCCCAAGATCTGCGCCGAGTGCCACGCTCAGGAGTACGCCGAGTTCGGCCGCAGCGGCCACGCCGAGACGCTCGCCGACGCGACCGGCAACGCCCGCTTCATGGTCGCGCCCGGGGCCATCCAGCGGGCCGGCTGCGAGTCCTGCCACGCCATCGGGCGCAGCTTCCCCGACGGCGGGCAAGGCCAGTGCAACTTCTGCCACACGAGCCACCGATTCTCGGCGGCCGAGGCCCGCGAGCCGCGCGCCTGCGAGGGCTGCCACCTCGGCCCCGACCACCCCCAGATGGAGGCCTGGACCGCGAGCAAGCACGGCGTGATGTGGAACAGCCTGCACGACGAGACGACGGCGCCCACCTGCGTGAGCTGCCACCTGGGCGGGGCTGCCGGCCACGACTCCACCGCGAACCTCACCTTGGGGGCGGTCTCGGCGGGCGCGGTGATCGCGGGCACGCCGACGGCGGTGCCGATGCGCGTCATCACGCAGGCCGAGTTCGACACCCGCCGCGCGCTCATGGTGTCGATGTGCGAGGGCTGTCACGCGGCCCGCTTCGCCGAGAACGCGCTCCGTGACGCCGACGAGATCAAGCGGGTGGCCGACGATCTGGTGGCCGAGGCGGCCCAGATCATCCGCGCGCTCGACCACGAGGGCCTGCTCGATCCGTCTCCGAAGGACCGGCCGCCCCACCCGACCGCGGGGCACTCCCTGGTGCTCGGGGGGCCGCAGCTCTACAACGACACGTCGCCCATCGAGGCGCGGTTCTTCGAGATGTCGAAGTTCCACCACTCGATCACCTTCAAGGGGG
>CALBMW010000141.1 GCA_937896275.1 uncultured Myxococcales bacterium | reverse complement strand
GCGCAGCCGCCCCTCGGCGACCCGCAGCGCCGCGCGCTCCGCGGGATCTGCGTCCGCGGCCCGCCCGAACCAGGTGATGGCGCGATCGAACTCGAAGCGCGCCGACGCGCTGCGCGCGAGCGTGGCGAAGATGCCCGGGAGCTGCTCCGACTTGGGGTACTTCGCCGCCATCTCGTCAGCCAGGCGGTAGAGCGCCTCGCTGTCGCCGGCCGCCCGCGCCGCCACGAAGGCGTTGAGCAGCGCGCGCTCGCCCAGGTCCGAGCCCTGGTAGCGCTCGGCGAAGCGCTCCAGTTCGGCGGTCGGATCGCCGCCGTCCACGCCGGCCGCCGCCAGGGAGAGCTCGTCGAGCTGGTGCTGTTCGGCGGCGGCCACGATCGGCCTGATCTCGGACTTCACCTTGCCGCTGACCGGGCTGTCGGGGGCCATGAAGCGGTGGCCCGCGCTGATGAGTCCGAGGAAGTCGTCGATGGTGTTGTAGCTGTCGAGCACCAGGTGAGCGGCGGCGTCGCCCTCGGGGGTGTCGGGGTACTCGAAGGCCACCGCGGTGAGGCGATCGATCGCGGGACGATAGCGCCCCTCGTCGTACCAGGTCTGTGCCATCGCGAAGCGCACGCGGCGGGCGCGCTCCGGGGGCAGGGTGCCCGCGAGCAGCTCGCGCGCGGCGCGACGCAGGCCGGCGCGGGCCACGACGCGCTCCAGGTGACCGCGCCCCGTCTCCTTCGCCAACGCCTGCTGCAACTGCACGACCGCGTCATAGAGCGTCGTGGCGCGCTCGGCGTCGTCGGGACCACGCAGATCGGCTGCCGCCAGCAGGCGCCGGCCCGCCTCGAAGGCGTCCCCCTGGGTCGCCAGCACGTCGGCCAGGTTCTCGAGCAGCTCGATCCGGAAGGCCGAGCTCGGAAAGGCGTCCAGCCATGCGGCGTAGGCGCCCGCGACCTGCGCCGCCAGGGCAGGGTTCGGGGTCGCCTGTGCGCTGAGCGCCTCCTGCGCCCGGGTGGCCAGGTCGCGCGCGTATTGTTCGAACTCCTCGAGCAGCCGCGTCCGCTGCTCCTCGGGCACCTCGGGTCGACGCACCTGGCGCAGCACCGCCCGCGTGATCAGGGCCACGTCGGCGGCGACCGCGTCGAAGCGCTTCGACTTGCGCACCGCCGAGTGCAGTGTGCGCGCGTCGTCGAGCCGCTCGGGTCCGTCGGGCGCCAGCTCGAGCAGCTCGCGCACGACTTCGGCGGCGCCAACGGCCTGATCCATCGTCGAAAAACGGTCAGCGAGGCGCTCGAGCGCGGCCACGTATGCGGCGCGGCTGTAGGCGTGAGCGCGCAGATAGGGCACCGCCGTCTCGGGCTTGCGCTCGCGGCTGTAGCAGTACGTCAAATCGACCAGCGCCTCGCGTCGGACGTCGAGCTCGGTGCCCGTCCCCACGTCGATCGGCGCGCCGTGCGGCCGCGCGGACCATCGCTCCGAGGTCTCGAGGGCCTCCTGAAACTGGCCGAGCGCGCGCGGGCAGTCGCCCTGGTTCACGCGCACCCAGGCCAGCTTGTAGTGAGCCAACCCGGTCACGCGGGTGAGCGGCCCCTCGGTGATGCGGGCGTAGTGCTTCGCCGACAGGCCCAGCTCGCCGCGGTCGAAGCGATCGTCGCCCAGCACCAGCAGGGCGTCGCCGCGTAGCGGGCTGTGCGGGTGTTCGTCGACCAGCCGCTGCAGCGCGGCGCGCATCTCGTCGTATTGGCCCAGCTCGCGGTGCTCCTGCCCCAGGTTGAAGAGCACGCGGTCGGCCAGCGGCGTGTCGGGGTGGCGCTCGAGGACGCGCCCGTAGATCGCGATCGCCTGGTCCTTGAGGAAGCGGACCTGGGGCACGTGGAGGGCCTCGACCGAGCGCTGCTCGCGCTCGTAGGCCACCTGGTAGTGGTAGCGGGCCTCCTCCGAGAGCAGCTCCGCGAGGCGCACATGCAGCTCGGGAAGGTAGGCGGCGCCGCGTGCCTGGGCGATGGCGCGCCGGGTCTCGTCGATGGCGTTGCGGGCCTTGGTGATCTGCAGGCGCAGGCGGTCGACGCGGGCCGGATCACGCACCTCGACGCGCGGCGCGCCGCACGCCGTCAGCAGCACCGCCAGCGCCAGGCCCAGCCGAGGCAGGCCCAGCCGCGCCAAGATGAGTCGATGCGGCATTAGTCGATGCATCGGTCCTCGGCCACGACCAGCAGGTCGTCGAGCTCGTCGGTCCAGAACTCACCCGTGAAGCGGAAGAACAGCGCGTCGCCGCCGGCCCCGACGGCGGGCGGGGCGAGCTCGGCCGGCCCCTCCGGGCGCCGTCTGCCGCGCAACAACGCCACGCTCAGCTCGTGGAGGATCAGCCGGACGCCCTCCTCAGCCGCGAGCAGCTCGTCGGCGACCTGATCGAGCTCGTGCGCCAGCGCCGCCTCGAGGCGGCGCCGCCCCTCGGTGAGCCCGCGGTCGTAGAGCGCGCGCAGGTGGGGGCTCAGCTCGGGCCCGATGCGGTCGCCCAGGTCGTCGACGTGGGCCTTCTCGCGCGCCAGCCGGTCGACGAAGCGACTCAGGCCGGCGACGGCGTCGCGCCGGCGTGCGGCGCCTCGCAGCGCAGCGGAGCGGGCCAGCGGAACGCCCGCGTACAAGTCGTCCAGGGCGTCGCCGTGGCGCGCCCGCAGCCGGACGGCGGCTCGGCGCGCGGGGCCGAACTGGCAGAGGCGTCTCAGGGCCAGGGCCTCGAGGAGGAAGCGCTCGGGGGCGATGAGATCCTGATAGACCGGCGCGTCGAGGGCCAGCAGCAGGCCCAGCGTGCGGCGGGTGTCGCCGCGGTGGTATTGCGCCCAGGCCATCTCGAGCAGGAGCTCGGGATCGCCCGGGGCGAGCTGCCTCAGCCGTTCGTAGTGGCTGAGGGCGGCGTCGTACTCGCCGGCCTCCATCGCGAGGCGGGCGCGCGCGCGGTGTACGTCGATGGCGAGGTCCGGCGGCAGATCGTCGCGCTTGGCGAGCGCGTCGAGGTCATCGGTCGCTGCGGTCAGATCGCGGGCGGCCACCTTGCGCACCGCCCGCACGTGCTCCGCGCGACGGCGCCAGGCGCTCGCCTCGGGCAGGTCGGCGAAGCGGGCGTCGGCCCAGTCGTCGAGGCGCTGCCGAGCGTTGTGCAGGCCGCGCCGGAAGTCGACGAAGCCCTGCAGGTCGGGCGGCAGGCCGCTGAGCTCGGTGGTGGCCAGGAAGCCCTGCACCAGCGTGTCCTCGTCGTGCGGACCGCCCTCGATGATGTCGCGCAGGCCGCGCAGGGCCTCCGGCACCAGCTCGGGATCGCGTCGCGCGCGGGCGACCTCGAGGTACCAGAGCGAGGCCGCCCAGCTGAGATCGAGGGCTTCGGCGTCTCGCGCCAGAAGGCTCAGCGTGCGGTCGTAGCGGGGATCGTCGGGCGAGGCGCCCACGAAGTAGCGCCACGCGGCGGCGGCCGAGGTCGCGGGCGCGCCCACCGCGCTCTCGACGGCCAACCGAAAGGCCTCCTCGCGGTCGTCGGGCACCGTCGGCGCCCCCCCGCAAGCGGCCAGCAGCGTCGCCGCGACCAGAACCTGGGCGTGACGGATCAGAGCGACACCCCCAGCCCGATCCACAGCTCGTTCTGCACGTCCTCGCTGTTCACGAACGCGTGGTCTCTCACGTCCAGCCGAAAGGACACCCAGTCCGAGACGTAGAGGCGATAGGCGACGCCGACGTCGAAGACGGGCCGCTCGGTGCGGGTGAGCCAGCCATAGCCGCCGCCCGCGAGGAACATCAGCTCGCCGAAGACGAGGCCGTCGTTGAGCCAGGCGCCCTTCCAGTACAGGGGCTTGAAGACGAAGTTGCTGGTCAGGAAGTACTCGACGCGCTCGAAGGGCGTGGGCTCGAGGTCGAAGGCGCGCAGCTCGCCCCGCAGATCCGTCTCGACCGGGAAGCTGTAGAAGAACTGCGCCACCTCCCAGGCGAAGACGTCGCTGAAGTGCAGCGTATAGGCGCCGCTGACGGTGAGGCCCTTGTCGAAGGCGTCGAGCGGCAGCACGCCGAAGGCGGCCGTGAACTCGTGGGTCTGGGTGTGACGGCGATTCTGGACCGCCAGGCTGGGGAGGCTCGGCTCGTCATCGGCCCAGCCCGCCGCGGGCACCGCCAGGGTCAGCAGGGCGATCGAGGCGGCGAGTCCTGAGGAAAGCGCGGTCGGCACGTGCAGTCTCCGGGGGTCCTGCGGGTCCGGGGCGCGAGTATACTGCACGCCGCTGCGATGCTTAACCCTGCTGAAACATGGCCGCTGTGGGCCGTGGTCGCGCTCTGCGCGGCCTGCAACGAGGACGCGACGGCCCGGAGCGCCGCGCCGCGCGACGCCGCCGTGGACGCCGATCTGACGGACGCGGCGAGGCCGTGCGCCGAGGATCCAGCGTGCGACGACGACGACCCCTGCACCGTCGATCGCTGCGTCGCGGGCGACTGCGCCTACGCTCGCCCCGACGCGGCCTTTCAGATCGTGGGCACGCTGAGCGCCGACGCCGGCGCCCGCGGTGCCTTCGTGCAGGGTGATCGGGTCTTCGTCGCGCGGGGTGACCGCGGCTATGAGGCGTGGGCGGTCGAGACCGACGCCGGGGTGCCGGCGATGCAGGGCGGACGGGCCCCGGTCGAGGGTGAGGGCGCCTTCGTCGGGATCCTCGCCGACGATCAATTTCTCTATGTGTGGCACGGAGATATGCGACTCACGGTGCTGGCGCGCGACAGCGGCGATCCGGTCGGCAGCTACAGCGCGCGGGACGTGATCAAGGACGTCGCCCTGCTGCCGCGCTACCTCTATCTGGCCGTCTTCGGCAAGGGGGTCGAGGGCGTGGATCTGCAGGATCGCGCGGCCCCGCGTCGCCTGGGGCGCGCCCCCACGCCCGGTCGCGCCGAGGGCGTGGCGCGCCGGGGGGACGAGATCGTGGTCGCGGACGGCCTGGCCGGGCTGGCGCGCGTCGACATCCGGCAGCGCGACCGACCGACGCCGATCGACACGCGCGTCACCACCGAGGGTCGGGCGGTGGCGGTCGACGCGCGGGCCTCGATCGCGGTGCTGGCCGAACGGGGGGACGGCCTGGGCGTTGTCGACCTGGAGGCGCCGGGCGGCCCGGTCCGCCGCGCGACGCTGCACTTCGAGGGGGACGTGCTCGACGTGGCGCTGCTGGACGATCACACCGTCGCGGTCGCGGCGGGGGCGGCCGGGCTCAAGATCGTGGACCTGCTGGACCCAGCGGCGCCCCGGGTGTGGTTCGAGCCCGCGCCGGGCGTGGCCTGTGACCACGTGCACGCCGATGGCCGGCGGCTGGTCGCGACGATGGGGGGCTCGGTGCTGGTGGGCGCGCTGCGGTGCCCGGAGCCGGAGGTCGAGGTGGACGCGGGGGCTCCCTGACGCGGGGGCCAGGACGCGCACGACCCCGACCGGCGGCACCCGCCTCGATCGCGGAGGACGCCTACTCCCGCAGATCCTCCAGCGAGGCCTCGAATCGGCCCACCACCGTCAGCTCCTCGCTCCCCGTCGACACCACCGCGTCGAAGTCGCCCGCGATCTTCGCGCCGTGCTGGGGGGCGTAGGCGTTGAGGCGGAGCGCGCCCCGCACGAAGTCGGGCAGCCGGACCTCGCCCCGGCGGCCGAGGACCTCGCCGTGCGCGGTCAGGTCAACCGTGGTCGGTCCGTCAAGCGCGACCTCGTCGAGGCGCACGACGACCTGCACGACCACCTCGGCGCCCTCGACGTACTGCACCGCCAGCTCGCGCTCGGAGAGCCGCGCCCGCACGCCGTCGTGCCCGAGCGGGTAGACGCGGCTCACGCTCCCGCGGAGGGTGTCCTGCGCCTCGTCGGCGGCGCAGCCCAGCAGCAGCAGCAACAGCGCGAGGCCAGCGGCTGATCTCGGGGGGGCGGCCGATCTCACGCGGGCGGACGATCTCAAAGGGGGGTTCGCGTGGCGGTGTCGAGCCGCTGCTCGAACGCGTCACCGCTGCGGCGGCTGCACTGGTAGGTCACGCGCGCCGCACCGTCGGCGGTGAAGGCCAGGTCGGGGAAGGTGCCGCACCGGGCCGCGTCACCGGCGTCGATGACCTCGGTCTTCCAGCGGTCGGCGGTGGGATCGAACCACGCGAAGATGACCGCGTCGTCGTTGGGGTCGCAGTTTCCCAGACCGTCGTTGCGGCGAGCGCAGCGCGACCAGACGAGGGCGACCTTGCCGGCCGGATCGACCGCGATGCGCGGGTGGTAGCCCTCGTCGTAGGCGACGTCGCCCAGCACCTCGAGCGTCCAGGCGTGCGGGTCGGCCAGATCGCCGCCGGCCGCCAGGTGGGCCAGGTAGGGGCGGCCCTCGACCCCCACGTAATAGGCGACGAGCAGCTCGCCCGTGTCGGGGTGCACGGCGACGTCGGGGCCGTCGGCGCTGGGGCCCTCGTAGAGCCGCACGGTCTTCCAGCCGTCCGCCTCGCGCCGCGCCACCCACAGGCCGCGGCGGCTGTCACTCGGCGCCTCGACCGGGTTGTGCCACGCGACGATCGCGCGCCCCTCGGCGTCGATCGCGACCGCGTTGAAGTCGCCCGCCCCGCGGCCGAAGTCGATCACCTCGTGCGTCCAGGTGCCGCCCGCGCGCAGGGCCACAGCCACGTCGGCGCGCGTCAGGTCGTCGCCCTGGATGGCGCCCGAGTGGACGTCCTTGTAGGCCAGCACGGCGTCGCCGTCGTCGCCGATCGCCAGGGCGGACCAGGGGCCGACCACCTCGCCGAAGTCGCTGGCCGCGTCGCCGGCGGGCGCGGTGGCCGAAGACGTCGCGACCGTCTCGAGGCGCCAGTCCTCCTCGCCGGCGCGCACCAGCAGGCCCGCGTCGTTGGCCCCGCAGTAGCGCTGCAGGGCGAGGGGCTCACCGGTCATCGTCGCGATCGCGGGCGCGCCGTCGGGTTCGAAGGCCAGGCTCAGGCCCAGGGGCGTGCCCAGGAGGATGGGCTGCGCGACCTGCTCACTCGTCCAGGCGCCACCGCGCAGGGCGGCGAAGCGCACCGTCCATCGCACCTTGTCGGGGGGCGGATCGCCGACCTCGCTGCACGGGCCCTCGGCGCGGGGCGTGTCGTCGAACCAGGCCACGCCCAGGACGCCGTCGGGCCCCTGCGCCAGATCCGCGTGGAGCCCGGCGCCGCCGACCGCGATGGCGTCACCGAGGGTCCAGTGCGAGCCACCGCGGGGCGGGCGGCTGACCACCTCGGCGTCGGCCGCGCCCGCTGGGCCCCCGCCATCGTCACAGCCCAGAAAGGTCAGCGCGATCAGGATGTTGGCGCCCCTCATGGCTCACCCTGGGGCTGCCCGCAGCCATCCTCGTACAGGTGGCACGGGGGCTCGCTGCAGCCGTCCGCGACCTTCTCGACGCACAGGCGGTAGCGTTGATCGGGCGACCAGTCGGCGTCCGGCTGCAGGTCGCGGATCGCGACGCCGTAGTAGAAGCCACCCTCGCCCCCCTCGTGGCCCTGGTAGGCGTAGAAGCAGGCGTCGCCGGCCTCGACGCCGCCCAGCGCGCCGCTCTGCGGGGGTTGGTCGCCGGACATCGCGAGGGGTACGAAGCCGTCGAACCACAGATCGCCGCCGCGGTAGATCTGCCAGAGCTGATCGACCGGGCCGCCGTCGACCTCGTACAGGACGCGCACCATGCAGTCCTCGCCTGGGCAGGGGTGCGCGTAGACGTAGAAGTCCTGGTCGCTGTCGTAGCTGAGGGCGCCCTCGACCCAGTCTTGGGGGCCGCAGCAGCCGGGCACTGGCAGCGGAGGGGCGGGCGGTCCGGCGTCGGCGGCGGCGTCCGCGGACGCGTCGCGCGTGGGCGCGGCGTCCGGGGCGGG
>CALBMW010000140.1 GCA_937896275.1 uncultured Myxococcales bacterium | reverse complement strand
GGGTGCCGCGGGCAGGTGGCGCTCGGTGGGCGTCGAGACGCCGATGTGGGCGCCCCAGACCTTGCCGTCGTCGAGGCCGAAGCCGAAGGGCTCGTCGATGGGCAGCGTGTAGCGCACGAACAGATCGACCGCGCCGAGACGGAACCGCAGGTCGGGCTCGACCGAGATCTGATCGGTGTCGTCGGCGTCGCTCGTGGGCGCGGTGAAGTAGATGCCGCGCACCGCGAAGCGCGCCCACTCCAGCTCGAAGGCCAGCTCGAGGTCGACCTCGGCCGCGAACTGGTAGCCGTTGCCGTAGTCGTCGTTGAAGCCATACTGGTTGGCCAGGTTGGCCTGACCACCCCAGACCAGGCCGAAGTGGTGCCGCATGTAGGCGTCGACGTGGATCACCTGCGAGATCGTCTCGGGCGTCCACAGGAAGAACTCCTGCATGCCATGCATGGCCTGGGTGATGGCGAGGGCCTCGAGGTCGACCAGCGTGTCGGCGCTCTTCTCGGTGCGCAGCGTGGCGAGCGGCGCGGTGAGGCCCGCCCCGACCCGAATCTGGTAGGGCAACTCGCGCCAGACCCACTGGTAGCAGAGGTAGGGGTTGGCCAGACGCACGCTGCTCTGATCGACGCTCTGCTCGGGGTTCTCGGCGGCAGGGCCGCTGCGCGAGAAGCCGCTGAAGCCCCAGATGAGCTCGACCTCGTCGGACCTGACCGGCTGCGTGACGCGGATGAGGGGCACGACGGCGAAGCGATCCTCGTCGCCCGCGCTGCCCGAGAAGGCGCCGATCTCGAGCTGGTAGCTGGTCACGCGGCGCCCGTAGCCGGGGCCGTAGCTCGCGGCGTTGGCGGGTCGGACGAGATCGGACGGCCGCACCTCGGCGGCGACCGGTCCGGCCGTCGTCGTGAGCAGCGCGATGCAAAGCACCTGCGCGCGGCGATTCATGGGCTGATTTCCTCCCCCGCTGGCGCGTAGGATTGAACGCGTTTTGCGGCGCCAGGGCAAGTTGGCGCCGCGGCGAACTCCAGGAGGCGATGATGATCGGATCGGCAAGCCCACGCAGGCTGCGAACAAGCGGGGGCCGCGCGCGCCCGGCGAAGGCGGGCACCGCGCCGTGGCTGACCGCGCTGGTCTGGGCCGCCGCGTGGCCGACCGGCGCCGCCGCGCGGCCCGAGGGCACCCCCCAGCTGGGCCTGACGCAGGGCCTCGAGGAGCAGAGCACCATCCAGGTCGATGTCGCCGAGGCGGGTGAGACGCTGCGCATCTGCACCAGCGACGACGGGCGCCGCGAGCCGCCCGTGGGCGAGGTGCTCATCGACCTGGCGCCCGCGGGCGAGCCCAACCCGGTGACCGAGGCGCGGCGGGGCGCCGAGGTGTTGCTCTTTGCGCCCGACGCCCTCGCCTGCGCCGACGACCTGGTGTGCCCGATGGGGCAGCGCTGCGTCACGCGCGACGGCCTGGCCCCGGCCGCGGGAGGCGAAGAGATGGGCCAATGCGCCCGCCCCCTCGCCGTCACGCCGGACCTCGGCTACTGCAACGCCGCCGATCCCACCCGCGACTGGATCGAGATCGTCGCCGACACGCCCGGCACGTGGTCGATGGACTTCGCCGGGGAGCTCGAGACCCTCCAGCAGGCCGGCACGACGACCCGCTACTTCGAGGTCGAGGTGGTGCGGCCCGACGGCGCCCCCGTCGACGGCGGCCGCGTGCACGCGCGGCAGTGGCTGCTCAACGCCCACAACTTCGACCTCGCCAGCAGCACCGACTACTTCGTGGTCGCGGCCGTCGAGACCGGCGCGCGCGTTTTCGTGATTGATTTCAACGAGTTTCGCGGCTTCCGCTATAGCATCGTGGCCAACAACCGCGGCCTCGAGGATCACCCCAGCCGCAGCTGGTGCCAGTTCGGCGATCCCGACGCCCAGGGGGCCTGCGCGTTCTACGGCCAGGACGCCCTGCAGCGCGTGTTCTCGGGCTATCAGCTCTACCTCGGGTTCCCCGATCCGGCCCCCGAGCCGGCGCCGACGCCGACGCTCGAGGAGCTGGTGTTCCAGGACGAGGCGGGGACCCCGAGCCTGAGCCCCGACGGCGACGGCGTCCAGGACACGGGCGCCTTCAGCTTCATGGCCAACGTGCGCGGCACCTACCGCGTCGTGATCGACATCGACGGCGACGGCGTCTTCGATGGCGCGCGGGACGCCCAGCTCACCGGGCGCACCCAGATCGGCTTCAATGAGGTGGCCTGGGACGGCAGCGGGCCCGACGGCGCGCCGCTGCCCGACGGTGAGTACGCGTTCCGCGTGGAGCTGATCACCGCCGAGACGCACTTCCCGATGCTGGACATCGAGGACAACAGCCAAGGCTTCGTGGTGTTCGAGCAGCGCGAGGCGGGCGGCGACCGCGTCCCGGCGCGCATGTTCTGGGACGACACCGCCGTGCGGACCGAGGCGGACCTGGTGGACGCGAGCGACGCGATCGAGGTGTTGCCCGACGGTTCGCGCATCCCCGCGGACGGCGGCGACCAGCAGCGCCGGGTTTGGCGCCAGCCCATGCGCGAGAACGCCGACGCCCGGCTCGAGGACGTGCCGCTCGTCTTCGACACCTGGGTCGTGGGCGACGTCGTGCGCGCCGAGACGGCCGATTGCCGCCGCTGCCAGGAGGCCGTGGGCCTGATTCGCATCGGGCAGCCCGACGAGACGGGCGACGCGGACGCGGACGGCCTCGGGGACGACGAGGAGGACGTCAACGGCAACGGCGTGGTCGACCCGGGCGAGACCGATCCGGCCAACCCCGACACCGACGCGGACGGCCTCAGCGACTTCCTCGAGCTGCGGGGTCGCAACCCCACCGATCCCACCAACCCCGACAGCGACGGCGACGAGTTGCCCGACGGCGTCGAGGACTTCGACCGCAACGGCGAGGTGAACAACGGCGAGACCGACCCCAACGACCCGGACTCGGACAGCGACGGGCTCTTCGACGGGGCCGAGGACCGCAACGGCAACCGATCGCTGGATCCGGGTGAGACGGACCCGCTCGACCCCGACACCGACGACGACGGCATCCTGGACGGCGACGACCGCCAGCCGCTCATCCCGGGCGAGGGCGGCGCGGGTGAGGACGCCGGGCCCGGCAATGGCGGCGGCGGCGACACGGGGCCACGCCGGCCGGGCGACGACCAGGACAACGACGGCGGCGAGCTGGGCAGCCACGACGACGGCGGGGCGGACGACACCACCAACAAGGGCGATGGCTGCGATTGCGAGGCCACCGACGGGCCGTCGCCGGTGGTGGCGTGCGCGCTGTTGGTGGGCCTGCTGGGCCTGCGGCGGCGGCGGCGATGAGGTCGCTCCGGGCAGGGGTGGCCCCAGGGGTGGCCCTCGGGGCGGTGCTGGGGGCGGCGCTGGCGATGGGGCTCGCGGGGTGCAAAGGGGACGGGGACGCCGAGCAGCCGCCGCGCGCGCCCGACGTCACCGCCGCGCTGGCCGCCTACGACGCACCCAAGGGGTCGCTGACAGCGGACAGCGCCCCCGAGTTGCTCGAGGCGCTCGTGGCCGAGGCCAAGGCCTTCGAGCAGGCCGCGGTCCTGTTCACGGCGTTTCAGGACGTGATCGGCGGGCTGGGGGGATCCTCCGAGACCTCCGGCGGCCAGGCGCTGCGCGTGCGGCGGCAGGCCTTGAGCGGGGCCTTCACCGGCTGGGCGCGCATCGAGTACGTCTGCCCCGGGCTGGACGCCAACGTGATCGATCGCGGACAGGGCATCATCGAAGCGTTCGGCCAACTGAAGGGCGGCAAGCTGGATCCGCTCATCTGGGGCGAGGCGAAGCGCTGCGCGCTGCCCGACGCCGATGGTCGGGTGCTGCGGTTCAGCGCGGACATGCTGTTCGAGACGACGCGGCAGTTGGTGGCTTTCGGTGGATCGCTCACCGACGCCGACGGGATCACGGCCCCCTTCGGGCTCGACGTGCTGATCCTCGAGGGCGGCTTCAGTCACCGGGTGAGCCTGCCCGACGGCGACGTCGTGCTGACCTGGGCGGGCGGCACTGACTTCGACCACATCGACGTCGAGGACCGCGCGGGGGCGTGGTCCTGCGGCGTGACCCTCGCGCCGGTGGGCGGCACGTGCAGCGGGCCCGACGGCGCGGACGTGAGCTTCTGATGCGGCGCACGATCCTCCTCACGGCGGCGCTGCTCGCGGCCGCGCCTTCGGCGCACGCCTGGCAGGACACCGAGCCGGCCACGGACTGGTCGGCCCTGACGCTGCACCAGAACGAGTGGCGCATGGGCCTCTTCCGGGGGCAGTACGGCATCCTCGAGCCACTGCAGATCGGCACCCAGTGGCTCCCGTGGCTCCTGAAGGTGCCCAACGTGGACCTGAAGTGGACCGTGTGGAGCGACCGCACGTGGTCGGCCAGCGTCAGCGGCGCGTTCTTCACGGTGAACGCGCAGGACTTCGACAAGGACGCCGAGGACATCCAATTCACCATGGTGCCCATCGAGCTGACCGGATCGTGGCGCGGTGATGCCCTCGCGGCTCACCTGCGGCTGAGCTACACGGTGGTCAAGACGACCGGCGACGCCAGCGTGGAGTCGGCAGACACCGACATCAAGGGCGTCGCCGCCGTGTCGACGGGCGCGCTCGGGCTGTCGGGCGAGTGGCACCTGAGCCGCAGCTTCGCCCTCGTGACGGAGTTGGCCGCGTCGATCTATCAGGACGCCAAGGCGACCGGCGAGAGTTCGAGTCAAATCGACCCGCGCACCACGCTGGAGTTGCACGCCGGGGGCAGCGCAGATCTGAAGTCGGGCCGCCTGGCCAACGGGACGCTGAGCGCGTTTTGGAGCTGGGCGACCTTCAACTTGAAGCTGGGACTCGGCTACGGCAACTACCAGGTCCCGACGCTGCACCTGTTCGCCGGCGATCCCGTCGTGTTCCCTGACCTGGACATGTTCTGGCGCTTCTGACGGTCGCCGAAGGTCAGTGACTGGCGCCGAAGGTCAGCGCAGCACCAGCTCCACCGGGCAGTGGTCCGATCCCATCACCTGATCGTGGATGATCGCGTCACAGACCCGCGGCCACAGCTCGTCGCCCACCCAATGGAAGTCGATGCGCCAGCCCACGTTGCGCGCGCGGACGTCGCCGCGGGCCGACCACCACGTGTAGCGGTCGGGGGTGTCGGGGTTGAGGCGCCGGAAGGCGTCCACGTAGCCCATGGCCTCCATGGCATCGAGCCACACGCGCTCCTCGGGGAGGAAGCCGGTGTTCTTGACGTTGGCCTTGGGGTTCTTGAGGTCGATGGGGTGATGCGCCGTGTTGAGGTCGCCGCAGATGACGACGGCCTCGCCGCGGCCGCGACGCGCCTGCGCGATCTGCAACAAGCGTTTGTAATACGCGGACTTGTAGGGCACGCGCCCCAGGTCGTTCTGACCGTTGGGGAAGTAGCCGTTGAAGACGGTCACGTCGCCGTGGCGGGTGATGAGCGTGCGCCCCTCGCGGTCGAAGTCGGGGGCGTCGAGCCCCACCGTCACCTCGTCCGGGGGCACCTTCGACAGCGTGGCGACGCCGCTGTAGCCCAGCTTCTCGGCGGGCACCCAGGTGGTGTGATAGCCGGGGATCTCGACCAGCGCGGGCGGAAGCTGGCGAGGGTGGACGCGCGTCTCCTGCAGGCAGACCACGTCCGGCTGCGCGGCGGCCAGCCAGTCGAGGAAGCCCTTGCCGTAGCAGGCGCGGATGCCGTTGACGTTCCAGGACACGAGCCTCATCGGGTCGCCTCGAAGACCTCGAGCAGCAGCGCCCGCCCGGCCGTGGCCTCACCGCGATGCAGCCGCCAGATGGCGTCCGTGATCGCCGCGTTCACCGGCGTGTGCACCTCGTGGCGCCGGCCCCACGCCACGATCTCACCGTTGAGGAAGTCGACCGAGGGCGCCTTGCCCGCATCGAGCGCGCGCAGCATCGAGCTGTAGAGGCGGCGGTAGCGCGTGCCCACGGCGAGCACCATGGCGTGCTTGCTGGCCAGGCTGACCGAGCCCGAGGCCTCGCGCTCGACGTCGCTCAGCGCCATCCAATCGAGGTCGAGGGTGCCCGACACCTTCTCGAGCCGCACACCGGCGCGCCGCGCCACGGCGACCGCCTCGGTCATGATCTCGAGCGCCAGGCGACGCGCGCGGCGGCTGCGGATCACCTGCCCCAGCGCGGTGCCGTTGAGGGTGCCGAGCGACGACACCGCGCAGTTGAGCGCGAGCTTGCTCCAGCGGGCGCCGGCCAGGTTGGTGGTGCGCTGCACCGGACCGATGCTCTCGAGCAAGGTCGCCAGCACGTCGAGGCCGGCGTCCTCGGCGCCGTCGTAGCGGCCCAGCACGAAGCCGCCGCTCGAGGTCTTGTCGTAGACGCCGGGCTCGATCATGGTCGCGCCCCAGGCCACGATGCCGCCCACGACCCGCCCTGGATCGCCCACCAGGGCGCCCACCCGCGCCTCGCAGAGGCCGTTCTGAAAACAGACCACGCGCCCGTCGACCGCCAGGTAGGGCGCCGCCTGCGCCGCGGCGGCCTCGACGTCGGTGGGCTGCGTCGCGAGCAGCACGTAGTCGTACGGGCCCTCGTCCGTCGGCACCTCGGGCACCACCCGCACCCGGACCGTCCGGCCGCCGCCTTCGCCGACCACGCACAGCCCGTGCGCCGCCGCCGCCGCGACCACCGCCGGGTTGCGCGAGACCGCGCGCACGTCCGCCCCTTGCTCGGCGAGGTGAGCCGCCACCGTGCCGCCGATGCCCCCGGACCCCATCACCAGGACTCGCGGTCCCTGCGTCGCCATGGTCTTCTCCCCAATCGCCGCGGCCGCTTTGTGCCACACCTGGGCCCGCGACGGAAGCGTCGCGACGCGCGAGCCCCGGCCAGGACGTGGCGTTTGGCGACGCCGGGCGACACGGGCGTGGCCCCCGCGGCGCGCCCCGCCCTTGCCTTCGCGCGGTCCGGCCGCCAGAATCGCGGCCCCGTTGCCCCGGACCCTCGAGGGCCGATGCCGCTCCGCTTGCTCTTCCTGCTCATGGGCCTCGTCACGACCGCGATGATCGCCGCCGTGATCTATACGAAGGTCATCGTGCCGCCGGCCGAGCGCACCCTGACGGTGGGCGAGATGGCCGCGCGTGACCGCGTGTGCGACGTGCGCTGCAGCAACGACACCGAGCGCCTCAAGAACAGCGGACAGTCCGACCGCGAGGTGCTGCGCCAGCACTACGAGGACTGCCTCGCCGCCTGCCGGGTCGGCAAGCCAACCCCCAAGACCCCCTGACGAGCCTGCGGCTGGCGCCGGTGGTGCCTCGGTGGGTATCCTCGCGACGTCCCGGTGACGGGGCGCTCATCGGGGAGTGACACGATGCGAAGAATGGCGTGGGGCGCGGCGCTGATGGCGGCGCTGCTCATCGGCTGCGACGACGACGGGGCCGGCGACACGAGCGGGG
>CALBMW010000139.1 GCA_937896275.1 uncultured Myxococcales bacterium | reverse complement strand
GGGCTGTCCGCCGCCGTGGTTCTTCCCGGTCCCCACCGGCTGAGCCGGGCGCTGCTCCGAATCCGTCTTCGCACGCGCCCCCGCCGGCGCCGACGCCGAGGTGCGTCCGCCGGGTACCGTGTTGGGGGGTGGTCCAGGTCGGCCCCGCGTGGACGATCAAGTCCCGGCACGCGAGCGGCGCAGAAACTCTGCGGATCTGACCGGCGTGCCCCGGGTCGGCGAGCGGACCGCCGCGGCTGAGTGGGACTTGAGATGTGGGCGACACCCATCGCCCCCAGCCCAGAAACGCTGCGGATCTGACCGGCGTGCCCCGGGTAGGCGAGCGGACCGCCGCGGCTGAGTGGGACGTGAGAGGTGGGCGACACCGATCGCGGACTTGAGAGGTGGGCGACACCCATCGCCCCCATCGCCCGCCGGCGGCCCAGAAACGCTGCGAATCTGACCGGCGTGCCCCGGGTCGGCGAGCGGACCACCACGGCGGAGTGGGACTTGAGAGGTGGGCGACACCCATCGCCGTGGGCGGGTGGGCGACACCCATCGCCCGTCGGCGGCCCGCCCCTCCAGACCTCCTTGTGCCCACCCGCCGCTGACCGCGACTCGAACGAGGGTGAGCCGCCGCCGCTCACACTCTCAGGGCTTGCCCAGTCTCAGGGCTTGCCCAGCGGGCTCTTGGGCTTGGCGGCTGCCTTGCCGTACTGCTTCTTGACGATGTCGCCCGCGACCTCGCGGCCGCCCATCCCGAAGGCCAACGCCACCGCGAGGCAGAGCGCCCCGAACACCAGGCAGAAGGTCAGCAGCACGAAGGTGGGGGCGACGTCAAGTTGCTGGATCGCCATCGTGAAGGCGAACACCAATACGGTCATGCGCGCCGCGCTGCCCATCCAGGCGCGCCCCGCGTCGTCGGCCTCGCCGCGCTCGGCGACGAGGTCACGCACCACGTTGCCGACCGCGAAGCCGACGCCGACGATCACCAACGCGACCAACACCTTCAGCAGTGTGTAGGAGAGGAAGGCCGCCACCATCGCGGACCAGACATGCAACCCGAGCGTGGTCAACGCCTCGACGGTCGCAGCCAGCACGACGGCCAACTGCGCCACGGTGCCCAGAATCTCGCTCGGCGTGTCCAGCAGGCGCGCGGGCGACGTGCTCGCCTCGGCCTCGCCCTCGGCGCGCCGCAGCCGCTTCAGGTCGAGGCCCATCTTCGCCAGCCAGCCGTCGAAGCCGACCCCCTGCAGCAGGTTGATGACCAAGGCGCGCACGACGCGGCCGACGATCACGCCGACCGCGATGATGAGCGCCGCCACCACCAGCGCCGGCAGCAGGTTCCAGAACTGCTCGATGGTGCTCGACACCGGCGCGCTGAGCGACTCCAGCCCCAGGCGGTCGAGGGCCGCGATGCCCGCGTGCAGCATGATGAACACCATCGCCAGCAGGCCCGCCACGTCGCTCGCCGCGCGCTTCTGGAACAGCCCCTCGAGCTTGACACGCGTCGGCAGGTCGTCGAGGCCGACCGAGTGCAGAAGGTTCTGCACCACCGCGCGTGCGATGCGACCCAGGATCCAACCGCCCGCCAGGATCAGGGCCGCCACGGCCAGCGCCGGCAGCAGCAGCACCACGCGGTCGAGCACGTTGCTCAGCGGCTTGGCCACCGCCTCGATCTTCAGCGCCTCGAAGGCACCCGCGAGGCCCACCAGCATCACCAGCCAGAAGACCACCGTGCCGGCCGTCTCGCTGAAGGGCGCCTTCTCGCCGCTGGCCTCGGCCAGTCGCTTGTCCAGCCCCACCCGGCCCAGCACCAACGTGGTCGCCTTGCGCAGGATCATGCCCGCGAAGTAGGCAACGACCAGGATGAGGGCCGCCTTGCCGATGAGCGGCAGCGCCTGCACGATCGTGTCGACGAAGCCGCTGATGGGCCCCGCGGCTCCGGTCAGCCCGGCGAAGTCGAGGGCCGCCACGATCGCCATCAGCATCGTCAGGAAGAAGACGACCCTGCTGCCGAGGCGCTCGACGACGTCCGTCTGCATCTTGTCTTTGCCCTCGAGCAGCAGGTTGATGCCCAGCATCGACGCGAGCTTGTCGTCCACCGTGGTGCGCTTCAGCAGGGCGAAGGTGGCCGACGCGAGCACCCGCGCCACGATCCAGCCCACGAACAGGATGCCGAGGCCGATGGCGAGGCGCTTGAGCATCAGCAGGGTGCCGTCGGCGCGCATCCCGGCGACGAAGTCGTCCCAGCCGCCCGCGAAGGCGAGGCTGGGCCAGACGAAGAGGACGACGGCCGCGCAGTGCGCGAGTCGTTGGCGAAGGGGACGTACCATGATGCCTCCGTGGGTTTGGGTCCGGCTCGAGCGTAAAAGGACCGGCCGGTGAGAGCGCCCGCAAGAAAATCTTGGATCGGCGGCGGGAAAGCCCCGCCCCAACGACTCCGCCCCTTGGGGGCAGTCGGCGGGGACGCCTCTTCGGGTTCGCGGGGCACCATCCCCCGTGAACGCACGCGGGCGCAAGCGCAGCGCACGGGAAGGCCCTCAGGGTGCGCGCGCCGCCCCGGCGCATCGCGACCCACGCGCAGTCGGGGCGCGGCGTGCGGTGCTGGCGCCGCAACCGGCCACCGTCGCTCCGATCCCCTCGAACGCTCAGGGCCGGCGGAAGATCACCTGGGTAAAGGCCAGCGAGAAACCCAGCCGCAGGGCGTTGCGTTCGGTGGCGCCGCCGGGGCTTCCTTCGACCACCACGGTGTCGCAGCCGCTCGCCGCGGCCAGGTTCATCCGGGCGCGAAGGAGCGCGTCGTGGATGCCTTGCCGGCGCGCCTCGGGCAGCACGCTGGCGCCGAAGCACACGGCGAGGCCGTCTGCGATCGCGACGCGCCCACCGCCGACCGCGCGCCCGTCGCGGTAGGCGACCAGTGTGCGCGACGACGGCGAGGCGTCGAAGATGCGCTCCACCAGCAGGTCGTGCTCGGTCGGATCGGCGCCATCGGCGAAGCCGCGCGCGATGACCTCCACCGCGTGCTCCTCGCGGATCAGGACGCCGTCGGGGATGCACGGCTCCAAGGTCGTCGCGGGGCGCCACATCGTCTGCCGGAAGCGACGCGCGTGAAAGCCGTGGTCGGCCAGGCCATCGACCAGCGAGGCGTGCGCATAGGGGCAGACCAACACCATGGGCGCGTGCGCGCGCGGACCAAAGAAGGCGTCCAGTCGCGCGAAAACGTCGTCCGACACGGAGCCGTCGAGGCCGACGCCCGAGCAGCCTCCCCACGCCGAACCGGGGCCTGGGTAGACCATCCAGCCCGAGTCCAGCGGCGCGGCCGCGACCGGCGCGTCCGGGTGGCGCGCGAGCCACCCTCCGATCGCCTCGGCGGCGCCTCCGGGCGGCGTGCAGAGCAAGCGGCGCGCGAGCGTCCGCGGCATGGGCCCCTCCTCCCAGCGCGGGCCGCGCCCGCGGGTGAAGCGATTCAGCGGAGCAGCGGCGACCCGAACATGGCCGCTGGCGAGATCACGGGCTCGGCGGTCGGCACCGCGTCCCCGTATCGTGCCTTCAAGTGACGCCGCACCTCGGCGTCGCTCAGATCGAAGTCGCCGAGGCGTTCCAGCGCTCCCACCTCGACCTCGAGCGCGCGCTTCAGGATCTTCCACACCAACTCGGAGCAATACATCCGCTCGTCCGACCACCCGAAGTGGCGGTCATAGGGCAGGCCCAGCAAGGGCTTGGCCGCGGCCTCGACGCGCGCGAGCGCCGCCGCGTCGAGGGGCTGCCTCAGCCGGCGCACCACGAAGGTGCTGGGCAAGCCGCGCGCGATCCACGACGCCAGGGGCGTGAACCGCACCGTCGCGCCCGCCTCCAGCACCTGCAGCGCGCCGTCGTGCATCAGCACGAGGCCCATGTGGCTGTACTTCGAGCCGGTGGCGAGCTGAATCGCGCGGCTCTGCGCCGATCGGGACGTCTGGAAGACCAGATCGCCCGGCTGGGCCTGCGCCGGCGCCAGCAAGGCCACGAGCAGCAGCAGCATCACGCGAACATCCGATCCAGCACGACCTGCTTGACCGCCTCGCTGGGCACCGACGTCGCCTCGGGCCGCGCCCACGACGTCAGCAGCACCGCGCCGTTGAGCAGGTCGCGCCGGTCGGCGTTGCGCGCGCCGCCCACGCGCGATGCGTCCGGATCGACGACATCGAAGGGCACCGCGAGGCCCAGCTTCTTCTGCAGCACGCGCTTGACCAGGTGCAGCTCGCCGCCCAGGCCCGGCGGCGCGAACAGCTCGCAAGGGTCGAAGCCCGGTTTGTCGAAGATGGCGATGCACCGCGCGAAGTCGGGCGCCCGGCGGTCATCGATCCAGTAGGGGTACGCGAACCAGGCGTCGCGCTCGGCGACACACACCAGATCGCCGCTGCGCGCGTGGGCGATGCCTTCGTCCGCCTGACCCATCGGGTCGAGCACCCGGGCCACGCCCTCGGTGGCAGCCAGCAGCGCGGACACGGCGGCGCGGTCGGCGGGGTCGTGCACGTACACGTGCGCCAGTTGGTTGTCGCAGTGCGCGAAGGCGCGGCTGGTGCCCGGCTCGAGCACCTCGCCGTTGGCGGCGGCGTGCACCGACAGGTAGCCGGCCTCGCGCAGCGCGCGGTTGAGGAACACCGGGCGCGACACCGCCACGAAGCCATAGTCCGAGACGATCGCGACGTCGACGCCCTCGGCATCGGCCGCCTCGAGCAGCGGGGCGAGGCCGGCGTCGAGGGTGGCCAGCGCGTCGAGCGCGCGCGGATCGTCTGGACCGTAGCGTTGCCCGTCGTAGTCCAGGTAGGGCGCATAGGCCAGGGTCAGAGCGGGGCGGTCCTCGGCGAGCACCTTGCGCGTCAGATCGAGAATCCAGCCCGTCGACCGGTAGCCCGCCAGCGGCCCCCAGAAGTGCGGAAACGGGAAGGGGCCCAAGGCGTCGAGCGCGCGCCCGTGCAGCGCGTCGGGGTCGGTGTAGAAGTCGAAGGACTTCTTGCCGCTCGCCCAGTAGGTGGGGCGCTCGATCACCTTCAGGTCGGCGGCCGAGTGCGCGGTGTAGCGCCAGAACAGACTGGCCGTAAGCGCGTCGGGGGCGCGCGCCTTGACCGCCTCGAATACCTGCTCGCCGGTGATGAGGCGATTCGACCGGCCCCAGTTGAGCACCGACGCCTGCGTCCGCTCGTACCACCCGTTGCCCACGATGCCGTGCGCCGCCGGCGGCAGGCCGGTGCTCATCGAGGCATGCGACGGGCACGTCAGCGCCCCGAAGGGGGGCACCATGGGTGTGAGGCCGCCCCGCGCGGCCAGCCGCTGCAGGTTCGGCGTGCTCGGGCCGATCTGCGCGGCGGACAGCGCGGCGACGTTGAGCACCAGCACACGGCGCATGAACCCTCCAGTGCGCGACCGCGAGCATCGTGCCCTGCCGGGCGCCCGCGCGGAAGGGCCGCGGTGATGGGTGACACCTGTGGGCGCCCCAAGGCGCCGCATACCAGGAAGCGCCGCTGGGCTGGACCGGGCTCTTACTGGACCGGGCCTTACTGGACTGGGCCGGACGACTGGACTGGGCTGCGCTGCACTGGCCGCGAGGCTGGGCTACTCGACCGTGAGCGTGATGGTGTAGGTCGCCGACGCGCCGCCGTAGCCGTACACCGCGATCAACGCGGGGCCCTGTCCCTCGAGCTCTTCGTGATCGTCTTCGCTCTGCGAGACCGCCGGCTGCCCGCCGACCCGCGCCACGTTGTCGGTGGCCTCGTCCCAAAGGGCGATGTCGATGTCGCCCTGCGCGTGCGAGAAGGCCACCTGGAACTGCCACGCCCCCTCGGCCTCGATGCGGTAGAAGTCGGGGGCCGCCGTGCAGATGCCGCCCGAACTCTGGCCGGGCGCGAGCGTTGCCGCCTGGGCCTGCGTGTCGTTGGGTTCGGAGGCCTCTTCATCGCCCGCCCCGCAGTTGCTGTCGAAGGGCAGCGGCGCGGTCGCGGCCGGATCGGACCAGTCGGCCTCGAGATCGGCGAGCATGGCGGGGAGGAAGGGGTCGAGGTGATACTGCAGGGTCCGGCTGTCGGCGATGACCTTCATGTCCCGCTTGCGCACCACGAAGGCGGTGGGGAAGGCCTGGATGATCGCGTCGTTGTTGAAGAACTGCTCGGGGTTGCTGCCGATGGACCCCATGCGCACGCCGGGGCTGTCCGCGCCGACGAGGCGGTTGATGTGACGATTGGCGCCATCCGCGTCGATGGGCCCGTAATTCGCGTCCTGGAGCACCATGTAGAGCACCAGTCCGCCCGCGTCGAGCAGCTCCTGCGCGTGCGGGCCGAGGCGGCGGATCTCGGCGATGCAGGGGGCGCACCACACGGCGTTGACGATGAGGATGAAGGCGGTGACGTCCTTGTACTCCGCGTAGCAGTGGGCCTTGCGGAAGTCGAACTCACCGGCCTGGTTGTTCTCGCGGAAGGCCCGATCCCACTTCACGGCCGCGATGGCCTGGCCCGGGCGGATGTTGGCCGGGAAGCGCGGATAGCTGCACTCGACGGTGGTGGTGACCTCGGCCGACAGATCGCCCACGGCGGCCGTGACCGTCACCTCGCCGCCATAGGGCAGCTCGGCCGCGCCGCCCTCGGCGAAGGCGACGATGTCGGGGTTGCTCGACGACCAAGCGGCGGCGGCGCTCAGATCCCGGGTGCTGCCGTCGCTGAACGTGCCCATGACCTTGAACTGGAAGCTGCCGCCGGCGCGCGGATCCGCGGGGGCCGTCACCTCGAGCGCCTGCAGGGCCGCCTCGACGCCTCCGCCCTCGCCGCCGGCCCCGGGCTCGCCACCCGCCGCGGGCTCACCGCCGGCCGCGCGCGTGTGGGTGGCTGCAGATGCGTGTAGCTC
>CALBMW010000138.1 GCA_937896275.1 uncultured Myxococcales bacterium | reverse complement strand
CGAGACGACCATCTGGGATCTGGCCCTGGCCATCGACGAGGCCGTCTACGAGACCTGGCCCGAGGGCGCCGAGGCGACGCAGTTGGCGGGCACGACGCTCGCGTCACTGCTCGACCGCGCGATCTTGGTCGACGACGCGACCGATCGCACGCCGCGCCACCGCGCCCGACGGTTTGTGGTCCGGGACCGCGCCACGGGGTGAACGGCGTCGGCGCGAGCGCCCCCGCCGCCTACTTCACCAGGGCCAGCAGCCGCGCCTTGACCGCGTCGTGCACCGCGCGGGGCTCGTCGCGCGGATCGAGGGCCCAGTCCAACGCCTCGTCCGGCTGGTCGCCCACCAGCGCGCCCTGTCGAAAGCGCACCTGCGCCACCGGCACCGTCTCCAGCCCCGGCAGCGCCAGCACCTCGGTCTGCGTGAAGTCGTCGGCCCACGGCACCGACGCCACCACGATCTGACCGGTGTTCACCAACGCCGCGACCACCCCGAAGCTGATCGAGCGCAGGTGCAGCTCGCCAGGCCCCACCTTGTGCAGGTCATCCGCCAGAAGGTTCAGGCGAAAGACCTGATGACCGGTGCTCCACAGCGACTCCTCGAGCAGGCCGGCCAGCGCGCGCCCGTTCTGATCGAGGTCGTCGTGCACCACCAGCACCGCGCCGCGATGGCCATGCTTCGACTCGCGCAGGGAGCGGTCGATGGCGCCGACCTCGGCGGTCCAGCGCACCGCCGCGCGATCGGTCTCCTCAGGCAGCACGTCGCGCACGATGCCGCCGCCGGCCATGTCGTAGCCGTCGACGAGGACGAAGCGGCTGGTGTCCTCGAGCTCGTGAGACAGATCGCAGGCCATCGGGCGGCGCAGGCGCAAGACGACCTCGGCCACCTCGTGTCGTTCGACGCGGTCGCGGTGGCCGGCGCTGTCGAGGGCCGAGGCGTCGATGACGTCGATGATCTGCTCCACCTCGCACAGCCCGCTGAAGGTGCTCATCTTCAGCTTGTAGGTGCGTCCCTTGCGCAAGGCCTGGCGGCCGAGCCACACCAGGTTGGCCCGGACGCGGTTCGAGACGTGCGGGGGCCGGTCGGGGTGGCACATCACGTCGCCGCGGCTGACGTAGATCTGCTCGGCCATGGTCAGGCCGACGGACTCGCCGGCGAAGACCTCGTCCGGCCTCTCGGCCGAGAAGATCTCGATGCGCTCGACGATGGTGCGCTTGCCGCTCGGCAGGAAGATCACCTCGTCGCCCACCGCGCAGCGACCCGCCGTGACGCGACCGGCGACGATGCGGCGCGTGTCCCCGGCCCGGTTGAACTTGTAGACGTCCTGGACCGGCATGCGAAGGGGCTGATGCTCGGGGGCGGGCGCCTTGGCGAAGGCGTCGACGGCGCCCAGGACCGAGGGTCCATCGAACCAGGGCGTGCGCGCCGACGGTTCGGTGATGTTCTGCCCGTCCAAGGCCGAGATGGGGATGAACGCCGCCGGCGAGACGTCGATCTGCGCCAGGAAGTCCGTGTACTCGACGCGGATGCGCTCGAAGGTGGCCTGATCGTAGTCGACGCTGTCCATCTTGTTGACGGCGACCACGATCTGCCGGATGCCGAGCAGGCTGAGCATGTAGCCGTGGCGCCGTGAGTTCTCGCGCACGCCCTCGGCGGCGTCGATCAGCAGGACCGCCGCCTCGGCGCGCGCCGCCCCCGAGATCATGTTCTTGAGGAACTCGATGTGGCCGGGGGCGTCGATGATGATGTAGTCGCGCGTCGCGCTCCGAAAGAAGCTGCGGGCGGCGTCGATGGTGATGCCCTGCGCCTGCTCCGCCTCGAGGGCGTCGAGCAGGAAGGCGTACTCGAAGCGCTTGCCCTGGCCGTCGCAAATGGCGCGCACCTGCGCGATCTTGCGGGGATCGATCGAGCCCGTATCGGCCAGCAGGCGCCCGACGAGGGTCGACTTGCCGTGATCCACGTGGCCCACGATCACGATGTTCATCTGCTCGCGTGACGCCGCGGCGGCGGGGTCGGCGGGGGTGGCGGGGGCGGCGGGTGACGGGGCGAGTGTGTCGCTCATGTCACATGTACCCGTCCCGGCGCAGCTTCTCCATCGCGTGCGGGTCCTCCTGGTCCTGCGCCCGGCCGGAGCGCTCTGCCACGTTGGTCGTGCGCAGCTCCTCGATGATCTGCAGCGGCGTGCAGGCCGTGGAGCGGACCTTGGCGGTGCAGGGGTCGCAGCCGAGGGACCGGTACCGCATGCCCTCGGCTTGCGCGTAGTAGAGATCGATCATGGGGATGCGCTCGCGCTCGATGTACTCCCAGATGTTGATCTCGGTCCAATCGAGCAGCGGGTGGATGCGGATGTGGGTGCCCGGCGCGAAGTCCGTCTTGAACTGATTCCACAGCTCCGGCGGCTGATCGTCGAGGTCCCAGTTGTTGTCGACGCCGCGGGGCGAGAAGTAACGCTCCTTCGAGCGGCTGCCCTCCTCGTCGCCGCGCGCGCCCACGATGACGCCGGTGTAGGGCTCGCGGTTGGGATCGGGCAGGTAGTGGCCGTCGGGCATCAGGCGGTAGCGCGCCCCCGTGCCGTCGAGCGTCTGCTTGAGGGCCTGCGTCTTGAGCGCGGCGCAGCAGGTGAGGCGGCCGCGGGTGTGGTTCATGCCGTCGGCCAGCGCCGCCTCGTTCTTGCCCACCACCATCGTCAGGCTCCACTCGAGCGCCAACTTGTCGCGGTAGGCGATCATCTTGGGCACCTTGTAGGTGGTGTCGATGTGCACCAGCGGGAAGGGCACGTGGCCGAAGAAGGCCTTGCGCGCCAGCCACAGCATGACGGTCGAGTCCTTGCCGATCGACCAGAGCATGCAGAGGTTCTTGAAGCTCTTGTAGGCCTCTCGAAGGATGTAGACGCTCTGGCTCTCCAGGCGTGCCAGGTGATCCACGGGGCAACTCCTCGGGTGGGCGGTCCGTCGGCGGCGAATAGTATGGGGCCGGGGCAGCTGGGCGCAACGGGCCTTTGCGCGATACCCGACCAGATTAGTCGGTTTATGTGACCGCGGCTCCTTCGTACCGCGGCAGATCGGCGGCCAGCGCGGTCAGGGCCGGAACGTCGGGCGCGCCCGTCTCGGCGAAGGCGAAGCCCACCACGGCCCAAACCTGGCCCGCCGCGTCGATGACCGGGATGGCGACCGCGGCGTGGGCGTCGACCGCCTTCGCGCCCGGCCGCACGTCGCCCGTCTCGTCGGTCTCGAGGTCGCAGGTCTCGACCGGCTGGCGCCGCTGCCAGGCCAGCCCAGCCATGCCCTTGCCGAGCGGGATGGTGCGCACCGCCTCGACCACCCGTGGCGGGATGCCCACCTGAGCGGTCAACCGCAGCAGATCGTCGGCGATCACGTGCACGGTGCCCGCGGCGGCGCGCGCCGCGTCGAGCCGGGCGCTCAGCCAGTCCTGGTGGATGCTCACGACGCGCGCTCCAGGTTGCGCCCGTCACCGGGCGCGTGGGCTTCGGGCTGCTCCTCGTGGACGCGCGCGAAGCCGTCCTCGATGCCCTCGGCCTCGAGCCGCGCGAACCAGGCGCGCGCCGCCGCCTCGATCGGCGCGATCGCGTAGCTGTGATAGATGGCCTCGCGCAGCGCGCCCCCGTAGGGCAGGCCCCGCGTGAAGTAGCCCGTGACCTTCTTCATGCGCCCCACCGCGTTGTGCTCGGTGCGCGCGTCGGCGGCGATGAGCTCGAAGTAGCGCATCAGGTGCGCGCAGCGGTCGGCCAAGGGCGGCTCGTAGGGCGCCCGGCCGGCCAGCCGATCGGCGACGCGCCGCAGAATCCAGGGATCGCGCAGCGCGCCCCGCCCGATCATCACGCCATCGGCCCCCGAGGCCGCCAGCGCCCGCAGCGCGTCGTCCACGGTCAGGATGTCGCCGTTGACCAGCACCGGGATCCCGACGGCCTGCTTGACCGCCCGCACCGCCGACCAGTCGGCCGCGCCCCGATACATCTGCATGCGCGTGCGCCCGTGAACGGCCACCATCGCCGCGCCACAGCCCTCGGCGATGCGCGCGACCTCGGCGGCGTTGCGCCGGTCGTCGTCCCAGCCCAGCCGCATCTTGACGGTCATCGGCACGCCGACGGCGGCCCGCACGGCGGTGAAGATGGCCTGGGCGAGGGCGGGCTCGCGCATCAACGCCGAGCCGCTGCAGCCGCCCGTCACGGCCTTGCTGGGGCAGCCCAGGTTCAGATCGACCAGGTGGGCGCCGAGCTGCTCGCAGAAGCCGGCCGCGCGCGCCATCTGTCCGGGATCGCGCCCATAGATCTGGATGCTGACCGGGCGCTCGTCCGGATCGATCTCGGCCATCTGCCAGGCGCGGCGGTTGCGCTGCCCGAGCTGATCGCTGCTGACGAACTCGGTGACGGTGAGGCCGCACCCGCCGAGCTCACGAATCAGCCGCCGAAAGGGACGATCGGTGATGCCCTCCATGGGCGCGAGGGCCGTCGCGGGCGCGACGCGCACCCCGCCGACGAGGATCTCGGTGGGCCCGTGCACGGGGCGGGACCTTACTCCCCCGCACCGGGCGCGGCAAACGCCGCGACGCTTTACGCCGCCCGCCCGCGCGCCCACAATGCGCGCCATGCAGGTGACCTTCTACTTCGACGTGGTCTGCCCCTATGCCTACCTGGCCTCGACGCGCATCGAGGCCGCGGCGGCGCGCCACGGGGCGACGGTGCGCTGGGTGCCGGTGCTGCTCGGCGGCCTCTTCCGCCACACCCGGGGGCCCGACGATCCCAACGCTGCGATGAGCGCGCCGCGCGCGCGGCTGAACCTGCTCGACATGCAGCGACACGCCGAGCGCGCCGGCGTGCCGCTGACCATGCCGTCGGGGCACCCGCGCCGCAGCGTGGACGCGATGCGCCTGATCGCGGGGGCGCCCGAGCCGGCCCGCGCTCCCCTCGCCCGCTCCTTGTTCGAGGCCTATTGGGTGCATGGACGCGACGTGGCCGACGCGGGCGTGCTGGCCGAGATCGCCACCGCGCACGGCCTCGCGCCCGACCTGCCCGCCCGCGACGCGTCCAAGCAGGCCCTCTTCGCCACCACCGCCGAGGCCGCCGAGCGCGGCGCCTTCGGCGTGCCCAGCTTCGTCGTCGGAGACCGCCTCTTCTGGGGCCACGATCGGCTGCACTTCGTCGAGCGGGCGCTCCGCGGTTCGGCCCGCCTTCGCTTCTTCCACGACTTCGCCAGCCCCTTCAGCTACCTCGCGTCGACCCAGATCGAGCGCGTCGCCCGAGACCACGGCGCGACGATCGAGTGGACACCCATCCTGCTCGGCGCGCTGTTCCGGCAGATCGGGACCCCCGACGTCCCGCTCCTCGCGATGAGCGACGCCAAGCGGCGCTATCTGGCGCGGGATTTGGACGACTGGTCGGCTTGGTGGGGCGTACCCTTTCGATTTCCTTCGCATTTTCCGCTGCGCAGCGTGGCGCCGTTGCGGGTCGCGCTGGCGGATCCGGCCACCGCGCCGGCGCTGTACCGCGCGGTCTGGGCCGACGACCGCCCGGTGGATCGGCCCGAGGTCCTCGCCGAGGTGCTCGACGCCGCCGGCTTCGACGCCGCCACGCTGATGGCGCGCGCCGAGACGCCCGAGATCAAGGCCGCCCTGCGCGCCAACACCGACGCCGCCCTCGCGGCGGGCGTCTGCGGCGTGCCCAGCTTCGAGGCCCGCGTCGGCGACCGCGCCCCGGTCCTGATCTGGGGACAGGACCGCCTGGAGATGCTCGGCGCCGTGCTCGACGGCTGGCACCCCGCGGCCGGCTGATCCCTTCCGAACCGAGGCACACCCTATGACGATCCCGCTGCTCGATCTCGAGGCCCAACTGGCGCAGTACCGCGAGGCCGCCCTGCAGGCGATCACCCGCGTGGTGGACAGCCAGCACTTCATCATGGGACCCGAGGTGAAGGCCTTCGAGGCCGAGCTCGCCGCCTACCTCGAGCTGCCGGCCGCCGTGGGCGTCTCGTCGGGCACGGACGCCCTGCTGGCCTGCCTGATGGCCCTCGAGGTGGGCCCGGGCGACGAGATCGTGACCAGCCCCTTCAGCTTCTTCGCCACGGCCGGCGTGGCGGCGCGGCTCCACGCCCGGCCCGTCTTCGCGGACATCGATCCCGCCACCTTCAACCTCACCGAGGCCGGCGTCCGTGCCGCGATCGGCAAGCGGACCAAGGCGGTCATCCCCGTCCATCTCTTCGGTCAGATGTGCGATCTCGGCAGCTTCTACGACGAGCCCGATCGCCCGGTGATCGTCGAGGACGCGGCACAGGCCATCGGGGCGCGGCTGCGGGGCAAGGGCACCGGCCACTTCGGCGAGTACACCTGCACCAGCTTCTTCCCGGCCAAGAACCTGGGCGCCTTCGGCGACGCGGGCGGGGTCGCCTGCCAGGACCCTGCGCGCGCCGACCGCGTCGGCATCATCCGGCTGCACGGGAGCAAGCCCAAGTACCTCCACCACGTCGTGGGCGGTAACTTCCGGCTCGACGCGATCCAGGCGGCGGTGTTGCGCGTCAAGCTCCCCCTGCTCGATGGCTGGGCGGCGGGCCGACGGGCCAACGCCGCGCGCTACGACGCGCTGCTGGCCGAGGCGGGGCTCGTCGAGCGCGGCCTGGTGATCCCCCCGGCCGTGCAGCCCGACAGCCTGCACGTCTACAACCAGTACGTGGTGCGCGCTCAGCGGCGCGACGAGCTGATGGGACACCTCGGGGCCCGGGGCATCGGCCACGCGGTCTACTACCCGCGCCCTCTGCACCTGCAGCCCTGCTTCGCCGACCTCGGCTACGGGCCAGGCGACTTCCCGCACGCCGAGCGAGCCTGCGCCGAGGTGCTGGCCCTGCCCGTCTACCCCGAGCTGCCGATCGACGGACAGCGGACGGTGGTCGAGGCGCTGAGGACGTTCTACGGGATTTAGCGCTCGCATGAGCGGGTGGAGTCTGCCATCATTCGGTCGGACCACGGTGCACACCGTGGACTTTGCTCGTGCGCGATGCCTGCCGGCCCTGGCGGGCAGCTCTGACGCGGCGCACGACGCACTCCTGATTCTCCACGGAGACACGGCGGTTCTGCTCATGCGGTTGTCCGGCTACATCCAGCGCACGCGCGCGCTGGGTGACATCAAGCTCCCTGCCCACGACATCGACGCCATTGGCGACGCCATCGACGGGGGGGCCGATCTCGAGACCATCCTGAAACGGCGCACGCCGGTGCTGACGCCGCGCATGCTGCTGGGGTTGTGGCGGGCCAACGCGCGCCTCAAGGCGCACGCGGCGCGGCTGCAGGCCCTCGCTGACCGCCGCCGCGACCAGAGCCAATCGCAGATCCCCTGGGCGCTGCTGTGGCACACGGTCTACGCACACCAGCTGCCGGTGCTCGAGCGCGCCGAAGACCTGTGCCCGCCGGGCCAGGCCGCCGAGCACCGCCGCCGCGACGCGGTCAAGGCCGCGGTCGGGCTGTGGGACGCCTGCCAGGCCCTCGCCAAGCGCGAGGCCCAGCTGTCGATCGACCTGTGCACTGAGGATCCGGCGCTCGCCGAGGCCTTCGGCGACCACGTTGACACGGTCACCCTGGCCGACGTCCCGGCGCATCGCTGGCTGGCGGTGCGGCGCGGCGAGAAGATGGGCGCGCTGGTGCTGAGCTTCGAGTTCCCCCGCGATGAGCTGCTCGCGCAGGTCGTGGCCCGCGGGGCGGAGCTCTCGGCGGTGGCCGCCGGACGCGAGGCCGGGCCGCTGCTCGACGCGCTGATCATGCCCGACCTCGAGCGCTGGGCGCTGACCCTCAAGGACGACGAGGCCCGCGTGCAGGCCTTGCGCAGCGCGGGGACGGCCTACCTGAACCTGCTCAGCGCGCCCCGCCCGCCTTACGCGCTCGTCGCGGGCGTCTGGGTGCCGAAGAAGGGCGGACAACTCGCGGTCGCGGTCGCGACGCGCGACGGGCACCTGGTGCACGAAGGCAAGGGCCACCCCGGCACCGAGCCGGTCGCCGCCATCGAGAAGATCATCGGGGGGCAGCCGGTCGAGGCCGTCGTCCTGCCGAGCGAGTGCGACAACGACGAGCTGCTCCGCACGCTGGTGGGGGGCTTCGGCGAGATGCCCGTGCTCCAGGTGGACCCCAAGGCCATGAAGGCCGCCCTCAAGGCGCTCGAGGAGGAGGTCGCGCCCGCCGTGGGCAGCGCCCTCGTGCTCGCGCGCCGGGCCGTCCGACCCCTCAAGTCGTGGGGCCAGTTCGATCCCGTCGCGCTGGGCCTGGCCGAGTACCAGCAGGATCTGGACGAGGACGAGCTGCGGACCAGCCTCGAAGAGATCCGCTCGCTGGTGCAGGCGGGCGTGCGCCCCGAGGATCTCGCGCGATCCTCGGGCGCCGGGGCCGCCTCGCCCAAGCTGCGCATGCCGCAAAAGCCGCTCAACCCCATGATCAAGACGGTGGACGACCTGCGCCCCGGCATGGAGGTCAACGGCATCGTCACCAACATCACGCAGTTCGGGGCCTTCCTGAACATCGGGCTGGCCCACGAAGGGCTGGTGCACGTCAGCGAGCTGGCTGACCATTTCGTCAATGATCCCAATGAGGTGGTGCGCGTCGGCCAGCAGGTCGAGGCGCGCGTGCTGGGCGTGGATCGAGGCCGGCGGCGCATCTCGCTGTCGCTGCGCACCGAGGCGACGCGGGAGATGCCGCCGACGCCCGAGGGCGACGCTTTGGGCAAGAGCGTGCGCCTCGACGACATCCCGGGGCGCGGTCGGGGCGACGCCGCGAAGCGCAAGAGCGGCTTTGGCGGCGCGGGCCCGCGGCAGCCCGTCACCGGCGCGAACCGCGCACAGGCCCTCGCCGATCTCGAGCGGCTGTTCAAGAAGTAGCCGTTCAAGAAGTAGCCGTTCAAGAAGTAGCCGTTCAAGAAGCAGTCGTCACCAGCGGCCCGCGTACCAGACGACCTCGACGCCGAGCGCGAAGAGGTGGAAGGCCGCGCTTGTGTCGTCGATGCCGGGGACGACCACCCATCGGAAGGTCGGCGCGACGGAGAGGCCGACCTCGTCGCCTGACCGCGCGTCGTGCAGCGGCAACTCGTAGGTGAGCCCGAGGGCATGCATCGCGCCCACGGCCGCCCCGTCGGGCGCCCCATCCCCCGCCCCGCTCAGGCGTCCACCGCCCAGGCCCGTGCCGACCGTGAGGATCACGCCGGGCCACCGGGCGAGGGGACGGTAGCCGGCCTCGACCAACATGCCCCCGAAGCCGAGCGCATAGTCACCGCTGTTGGCGTTGCCCCAGCCGCCCGCGAAGTGCAGGCCCAAGGTCAGCCCGTCGACGATCTCCTCGCCCACCCGCAGGCCGCCGCCCGCGCCGATCCAGGTGCCCGCGTCGCGGCCGTCGTCGTCGTCCGCGGCGCCGCTCAGGAAGCCACCCGTGGCGGCCACGAACAGCCCTCGGGCGCCCGGTGGGTCGTCGGCGGCCACCGCGGGGCCGGTGGCGAGGCCCAGGATGAGGAGGAGACGGTCGGCTCGGGGCATGGCGCGAGGATGCCGGACCCACCGTCCGCGTTCAACGCGGAGCGAGCGTCGGGCGGGCCCGGACCCGGGGCCGTGGACGCGCGCGCGTCGCGGTTGCGCCCAACCGTGCCCCCCGCTAAGTTGTCGCGCCCGTGTCGACCCGTCTCCGAGCCGCTCTGTGCCTGCTGGCCGTCCTCGACGCCGCGGCCGGGGGCCTGTTGGTGTGCTGGCCGGGCGCGTGGCAGGAGGTGCTGCACCCCGAGGCGATCGGCAGCACCTTCTACCCGCTCCAGTACACCGGGGCCGTCTGGCTGGCCCGCGCGGCGCTCACGGTGTGGGTCGCGGCGCGACGGCCGGACGCCCGGGCGCTGGTGGGCGCGGCCTGGGCCGTCGAGGTCCCGGCCGAGCTGTTGATGGCGGCTCGCACCGTCGGCGCTGGCTCCTGGGCCGTCCCCTTCCACCTCGGTCGGGCAGCCCTCGCCGCCGCGGTGGGCGTCAGCCTCATGTGGCGCGTGCGCACCAACCGGGACACCGGATCTCAGTGACCCGTCCCGCCAAAGCAAGGAGCCCGACATGACCGACCAACGCTCGCAGTCGACCGTCCCCGAGCCGGCCGCCCCACGCCTGGGCATCCTTCTGCAGGGCATGGGCGCGGTCGCCAGCACCGTCGTCGCCGGCGTCTTCGCTGCCCGCCGCGGGCTGGGGCTGCCGGTGGGCTCGCTCACCCAGATGGCCCACATCCGGCTGGGCAAGCGCACCGACCAGAACAATCCGTTCATCAAGGACTTCGTGCCGCTCACCGACATGGACGGCCTCGTGTTCGGCGGCTGGGACATCTTCGGCGGCGACCTGTACGACGCGTGCGCCCAGGCCAAGGTGTTGGAGCCGGCCCTCATCGAGCAGCTCGCAGATGAGCTGCGCGGCGTGCGCCCCATGGCCGGCGCCTTCGACCCGGCCTACGTCAAGCGCCTGCACGGCACCCACATCAAGCCCGGAACGCGCCGCGACTGGGCCGAGGCCGTGCGCGAGGACATCCGCACGTTCATGCGGGCGCACGATCTCGACCGCTGCGTGCTCATCAACTGCTCGAGCACCGAGATCTACATCGAGGAGGGCCCGCCCCATCAGTCGATGGAGGCCTTCGAGCGCGCCCTGGACGCCGACGACCACTCGATCAGCCCGGCGATGATCTATGCCTACGCCGCGATCATGGAGGGCGTGCCCTACGCCAACGGCACGCCGAGCCTGGCCGCGGACGTCCCAGCCCTGCTCGCGCTGGCGGACGAGAACCGCGTGCCGCTGGCCGGCAAGGACTTCAAGACCGGCCAGACGATGATGAAGACGGTGCTCGCGCCCATGTTCAAGGCGCGCATGCTCGGCGTTCACGGGTGGTTCAGCACCAACATCCTGGGCAACCGCGACGGCGAGGTGCTCGACGAGCCCGACAACTTCAAGTCCAAGGAGAAGACCAAGCTGGGCGTGCTCGACACGATCCTGCAGCCGGCTCTCCACCACGACCTGTACGGCAGCCTGTACCACAAGGTGCGCATCAACTATTACCCGCCCCGGGGCGACGCCAAGGAGGGGTGGGACAACATCGACATCTTCGGGTGGCTCGGCTACCCGATGCAGATCAAGGTCGACTTCCTGTGCCGCGACTCGATCCTCGCCGCGCCCATCGTGCTCGACCTGGCCCTGTTCCTCGACCTGGCGCAGCGCGCCGGGAAGCAGGGCGTGCAGGAGTGGCTCAGCTTCTACTGGAAGAGCCCGGTCACCGCGCCCAGCGTGTATCCGGAGCACGACCTGTTCATTCAGCTGACCAAGCTGAAGAACAACCTGCGCCACATGATGGGGGCAGAGCTGATCACGCACCTGGGCACCGAGTACTACGAGCGCTGAGGGGCGGGCGCCAAACGGCGACGGCGCGCGCGACGCGCGAAGGGGGGCCTGTGATGCGACACGGATCCGTTTGGCTGTTCACGGTTTGGGGGCTGGTCGCGTGCCATCCGGGCGGCGGCGGGGGTCCCTGCACGCCCGGGCAGTCGGCGAGCTGCAGCTGCCTCGGAGGCGGCCAGG
>CALBMW010000137.1 GCA_937896275.1 uncultured Myxococcales bacterium | reverse complement strand
GGTCACCTCGTCCCACGGTGCCTTCCCAAGTGTCAAGTGACGAGTCTCGACCCCCAACGGAGACGAGTCTCGACCCCCGACGGAGACGGGGTCGCACCGCACGCAGCGGCGCACGGACGGCGCGGAGGCGAAGGTCCGGCCGGGGCACCGTCGCCTCACGTGGGGTGTACCGGAAGTCGAGGAGGGACCGCGCCGAGCCCTCGCCGACGACCAGCGCACGCCCGGTTCATCCCCGAAGCCTCAGGCCTGCCCCATCCCTCGCAGGTCGGCCACGGTATCGCGCAGCGTCTCGGCGGGCGGTCTCGGCGCGAAGCCCAGGTCCGTCTTGGCCCGGGTCGAGTCGATGTACCAGTAGGCGCAGCCCATCTCGAAGGTCTGCGGCTCGAGCCCGCCGAACAGCTTCAGCGTCGTCGCCTTCTTGACCAGCACCTCCAACGGCGAGTCCACCACCCTCTTCGGCACCGTAAACGCCGGCGGCGCCATCCCGGACACTTGCGCGAGCTGCACCAGGAAGTCGTGCACGGAACAGTTCGCCGCGCCGAACAGATAGCCGACCCCCGGCTCGCCCTTCTCCATCAACGCGGGCAGCGCCGCCGCCACGTCGCGCGCGTCGACGAAGGACATGCCGCCGGGCAGCGCGGCCTTCACGTCGCCGCACAGGAACTTCACCACGTCGCCCGTGCTGCTCCCGTTGTGATCGCCGGGCCCCAGCAGCAGCGTCGGGCGCGCCAATTTGACCGGCAGGCCACGCGCGACGAAGTCCAGGACCTCTTTCTCCTGGAAGGCCTTCGACTCGTAGTAGGGCCACTGACCGATCACCTTCCATGGCACGGGGCTGTCCTCGCGACCCATGAAACGCTTGTCGTCGGACACCCCGACAGTGCCCGACGTGCTCACGACCACCACCCGCGTGATGCCTGCGTCGAGGCAGCCTTGCAGCACCGTGCGCGTGCCGTCGACGTGCACCGCGTACATGGGACCGCGGTCGCTCTTGTCGCGGCTGACGTAGCCGGCCAGGTGATAGACGCAGTCGACCCCCTGCAGCGCGTCCGCGACCACGGCGGCGTCCGTCACCGAGCCCACCCGCTGATCGACGCCCAACGCATCCAGCCGCCCGTGCGGGTGCCGCCCCAGGCTGCGCACCGCGTAGCCCTGCGCTCGCAGCACCTCGACCAGGTGCAGCCCCAGGAAGCCGCTCGCGCCCGTCACCAGCGCGATCTTCGCGGTCCCTGGCCCCGCGGCCTTCACGGCATTCTTCCGTCCCGCCATGACTCCGCTCCCCACCACGACTCGGATCCCCGCGTGCCTCGGCTCACAGCCCGAACGCGGCCTTGAACTGCATCAGCAGATCGGGATCGTTGGTCTTCACTCGCCCGTCCATGAACTCGTTCATCGACGGCACGTAGCCCTCGCGGCAGATGCGCTCGAAGGTCTTGATGTCGGTCTTGAGCACGCAGTCGGCGGCCCCGCCGGTCGGCCGGCCCTGGGTGTAGCGCGCCCCGCTCTCGAGGTCGGCCACCAGCGTCCACTTGCCGTCCGCCTTGTCGCCCAGGCTGAAGTACCAGGTGGTCGTCTTCTTGAGCGCCTTGGGCTGAAACTTCTCCGGCAGCTCGGCGAACAGGCCGATCAGCGGATCCTCGCCCACGGCGGCCCTCTTGGCGCGCTTCGTCCACGGGTACTCGCCCCCGTCGCGCAGCGCCTCGATGGCCTGCTGCAGCGTGGTCGCGACCGCGGCGTAGGTCTCGATACGGTTCTTGCCTTCGGTGAGCTTCGCCAGGTAGGTGGCCTCGATCACCGGGCCGACCACCGCCGTCAGTTTGCGCGACGCGGGCACGGCGCTGCCTTTGGGCATGGCGCGGTAGGTGCCTCGCAGGTACACCGGCAGGATGGGCAGCCCGCTCTTGGCCTGCAGGTAGCCGATGCCGTGCTTGAACTCCTGAAGCTGGCCGTCGACCGACCGCGTGCCCTCGGGGAAGACCAGCACGATGCGCCCCTCGCGCATCGCCTTCTCGGCGTAGCGCAGGCTGCTCTCGAGCGGGGCCGTGCGATCCACCGGGATCAGGTTCGTGAAGGGCTCGAAGAAGTCGCGCTTGTACTGGGTGTTGAAGAAATAGTCCTGGGCCGCCAGCGCGCTCAGGTTGGGCGCGTAGTCGGCCAGGGCGTACTTCACCAGTCCCAGGTCCAAGTGGCTGCAATGATTGGCGATTACGATGGCCTGCCGGTTGTGCGGCACGTGCTCGCGCCCCTTCACCCGCACGGCCAGCAGCTTGTCGTACGCCACGCGATGAAGCTCGCGCAGGACCCGTCGCCCGACGGCGCTCACCGCGTCGTCGAGGGGCTCGGGAAGGCCGCGGCCCGCGTCATCGGGCTCGGCGTCGTCGGCGCGCGCGATCGACTTCGACGAGGCCCCCGAGCACAACGCGATCACGTCTCGTACGGTCTGGGCCGCCGCGAGCCGCTCACCGTCCACGCTGATGGCGCCGCGCTCCTCGAGCAGCACCCGCAGCTCGACGAGCTGAAGCGAACCGATTCCCAGGTCCTGGGTGAGGTGCGTCGTCAGCTCGATGTCGACGGCCTCGTGCCCGGTCAGCCCGGCGATGGATGCATAGATCCAGGCCGGCTCGCGACCCTCGGGCACCGCCCCCGCCTCACGCCGGCTGGCCTTGCTCAGGTCGAGCAGGTGCACGATCTCCTCGCGCACCTCCTTGCGCTTCACCTTCAGCGCCCCGGTGCGGGGCAGCTTCTCGTGCCAGAAGCGCATCGTGCGCACGCGCTGGTGATCGGCGAGGCCCTGGCTCACCTTGGTGAAGTGGGCCTTCACCTCGGCCTGCGCGTCGTCGGGCAGGCCCTCCTTCAGCACCACCAGCGCCGCGACGCGCTCGTCGCCCTGCGGATCGGGGATGCCGCAGATGCACAGCTCGTCGATGTGATCGTGCGCGGCGTAGAGCGGCTCGAGCTCGTCGGGGTAGACGTTCTTCCCGCTGCTCGTGACGATGAGCTCCTTGCGCCGACCCATCAGGATCAGGCGCCCGTCGCGGTCGAGCTTGCCCAGGTCGCCCGTGTGAAGCCATCCCTTGCGCACCGTCGCGCTGGTGCTCGTCGGATCGCCGAGGTAGCCCGACATCACGTTGTCGCCCTTGGCGATCACCTCGCCCACGCCGTCGGCGTCCGGGTTGATGATCTGCACCTCGACCCCGGGCAGCTGCTTGCCGACGCTGCCGCTGCCGCGTCGGTCACCTGGGCGCCGCACGGTCAGGACGGGCGCGGCCTCGGTCAGGCCGTAGCCTTCGAGCAGTTCGAAGCCCAGGCCCTCGAAGGCCTCGAGCACCGGCTCGCTCAGCGCCGCGCCGCCGCTGATGAGGTGGCGGATGCGCCCACCCATCGTGCGGTGGACCTCTTGGAACATCATGGGTCCAAGGTTCACGCCGTACTTCTCGCGCAGGAAGCGCGACAGGCGAAGCATGCTGGTGAAGGCCAGCTGGGCCGCCTCGCCCCGATCCTTCACCTGCGTCTCGATGCGCTTGTGCAGCACGTCCCACAGCGCCGGCACGCCGATGAGCCCCGAAGGCCTGAAGCTCTTGAGCGCCTCGCGCAGCAGCGGCCCTTCGAGCTCCTCGAGGTACATGATGTGGGCGCCGGCGCTGATCGGCATGAGGAAGCCACACGAGAACTCGAAGGTGTGGAACAGCGGGAGAATGCTGAGGAATCGGTCCTTGTGGTCGACGCGGAAGGTGCCGTGCAGGCTGGCCAGCAGCGCCGTGAAGTTGGCGTGCGTCAGCATGACGCCCTTGGGATCGCCGGTGGTCCCGCTGGTGAACAGCAGGCTGGCGATCTCTTTGCTGCGGTCCCGCGTGTCCACCTCGGGGATGGGCTCGGACTCGAACACGTCGCCCACGAAGGCACGGGGCCGGCCGATGTCCCAGCGGTGATCTTTGGGCTGATCCTCGTGCACGATGACCAGCTTCGCGTCCGCCTTGTCGCAGATGCGGCGCGCGTCGCCGGCTGGCATCTCGGGATCCAGGGGCACGGTCACCGCGTCCGCCAGCAGGATGCCGAGGTAGATCATGGGCCAGGCAGGCTCGTTCTTGGCCGCGAGCACGACCGCGTCCCCCGGGCCGATGCCATGGGCGCGGAGCCAACCGGCGACACACCGCGCGCTGTCCCAGAACTCGGCGTAGGTGTAGGTCGACGTGACGCCCTCGCGGGCGGTGTAGTAGCTCAGCGCCTTGCGCTCGGCGAAGGCGCGCGTGGCGGTGCGGAAGACCTCGATGAGATCGCGCGGGCGCGCCACCTTGCGCACCGGACGCATCTTGTCGTCGAGGTGGCCGAAGACCCACTTGTGCAGCCCCTCGAGGTGCACGTCGCGCCAGTAGTGCAGCCAGTCGAGGTTGGTCATGTCGTAGCTGAAGTCGGCCTGCTCCTCGTCCACGAGCGTCGCGCTCAGGGCGCGCGTGTTGACCGAGCCGAAGCAGGGGTTGTTGTCGAGCACGAAGGGCGCGAACAACGCCAGGATCGAGTCACACACGCGGCTCGACTTCTCGAGCCCGCCGAGGGCGCCGTCGAGCTGCTTCACGAGGGGCCGCGCCGGCCCCAGCAAGCCCACGGGGATGGCCTTCAATGCCTTCCGGGCACCCTTGGACCAGCGGTTGACGGCCGGCGCGCTGATGGACTGATAGGTCGCGCGATCGACGACCACCGACTCCAGGTTTCGCTTCAGGTGCCGCAGCACGAGGTTCTTCTCGTCCTGGTCGTATTTGCGCCGCCAGGCCAGGTTGGTCAGCTCGACCGCTCGCAGCAGGTGCAGCGGGTTGTGATCGCCCGAGCTGAACTGATAGACGCGCCCCGGCTGTCCGTCGAGCAGCGCCGCGCCCGCGTTGAGTGTTCCACGCGCCACCAGATCGACCGGCACCAGGTCGAGGATGTTGTCGGGGTTGGCCGGGATGAAACGCTGCCCCTTGAACATGATGTAGACGAAGGGCGCGCAGGTGTTGATGCCTTCGTTCCATCCCGGGAAGGGGAACTCGAGTGTGCTCTCGACGATGGCCGGCCGGACGATGCTCAGGGCCACGCCCAGCTTGCGGGCGTTGAGCATGGTGAGCTGCTCGCCCAGGCTCTTGGTGTAGGTGTAGGTGTTGGTCCAGCCCCACTGCTCGGCGCGCTCGGCGCCCTCGCGCATCAGCTCGTTGTCGACCCACCTCTTCTTGCACGTGCGAAAGGCATCCTGCAGGCGCCCCGGATCCTCGTAGTCGAGGCCCTTGCTTGTCAGGATATCCTTGGCCTCGTCGTAGAAGCGCGCCTCGAGCGCCTGGGCGTCGGCGCGGTGGCGCACCTCTTGCGCCAGGTAGACCGCGTCGGCCAGCTCGCGCTCGGGATCGAAGGGCTGACCGTTGGGCGCGTAGCCGATGACCTCTCTGTCCTCGTCGATGAACTCGGTGCGGCAGCCGGCCACGAAGCAGGTGCTCATGTGCACCAGCGGGGCGCCAGCGGCCTTCGCGAACTGGACCTTGTGGGTGGCCCCCTGGCTGTTCACGGCCAGGGCCTGATCGAGGGGTGGCTTGAAGTCGACGTTGCCCGCGCAGTGCAGGATCAGGTCGATGGGATCGCCGACGGTCAGCTCCTGGTAGTCGGCGTCCGAAAGGCCCAGGTGCGCCTCGGTGATGTCGCCGGCGACGACGTTGACCACCTCGTCGCACCACCGCTCGAGGTGCTCGACGCCGACCATCTCGGCCACCGCCTGGAAGGGCTCCGAGAGGGCCACGACCGCGTCGAAGCGTTCGCGCGCGTCGTCATACTCGCGGTTGGTGCGCACCAGGACCGAGACGCGGCGCACGTCGGGCACCTTGGCGGCGATCATCGCCAGCAGCACCTTGCCGACGAAGCCCGTCGTGCCCGTGACGAAGATGTGCTTGCCGGCGTAGGCGCGGCGAACGCTCAGGCGCCCGGGCGGGACCGTGGCAGGGGCGGTCACGGCGCCGGGCGCGCCCTGCGGGGTGCCGTTCGAATCGCCGCGCGGGGTGGCCTTCCCTTTGCCCATCTCAGGCCTCCACGTCGCACACCATGATCGGCGGCGCGTGCGACAGCGTGACCTCGGGCTGACTCTTGCCCAGGTGGCTGCGCGCCATGTCCATGGCGGTCTCGAAGTCGGGCGCCCAGTCCCAGCCCAGCTGCTTGGGCACCCGCGGGTTCTCGGCGCCGCAGACGATCACCTTGCCCACCCAGGCGCGCCCCGCGTCGCCCCAGTACCACATGTAGAAGGGATGCACGCCGTGGTAGGCGTTTCCCTTGCGGTACATCTGGATGTAGTCCGGGTTCTCTGCGAACTCGCGCTCGTATTTGTGGATGTCGCGGCTGTTGGTCCCCATCGACAGGATGCGATGGTAGAACTCGACGTAGGACGGGTGATGGGTGCGGTTGAAGTCTTCCTGGCAGGGGTGAAAGATGATCATCACCCCGTCCTTCCGAATCAGCGGGACGCCCCGATAGAAGTTGAACAGATAACCCAGCGCCATGACCTGCACGAGCAGCGGGTTGAGGGTGCTGTTCACGTTGTAGGGGCTGATGAACGGGATGCCGGCGACCAGCACGTCGCACTGACCCTTCACCGGCACGGCGTATTGCTTGAACGAGGTCTCGAGGATGCGCTGGTGGACCGGCTCGGTCTTGCCCGCCTGCACCGCGATGACCCCGTAGGGGGCGGGGACGCTCTCCAGGATCTTGCGGCGCGCGGCCTCGGGCACGCGCTCGAGCACGGCGTTGCTGGCCTGGAACTTCAGGCGGTCCAGCTCGCTCCAGCTTGCTTCGTGCTTGCCCAGGTGCTTGAGCGCCGGCCCATACATGTCGTTGTTCAGCGCCGTCTCGATGTGGAAGACGTTCATCTTCTCGTCGACGATGGCTCCCATGCGATCGACGATCTTCGCCAGCTCGCTCTTGTCGTGCCGCGGATCCATGTAGGAGTGGCACTTGTGCATCACCTTGGTGTTGTGATGCATCGAGACCGACTTGTAGTCGCACAGACCCACGGTGACCGACTTGTGGCCGCCGTCCATGGGCACCAGGTTGACGTTCACGTAGATGAGCAGATCGCTCTCGACGGCGCGCCGGTTGAGGCGGACCGGCTCCTCGTACTTCGTCTGACCGATCTCGACGATGTTGTCGGCGTCCTCGGCGTCATGGTAGAGCCGGTCGGGCCAGTAAGCGTTGTAGATCTTCTCGCCCACCATCCGGCGGACCTCGGGCCCGGTCATGTGGCGATGCAGGCAGACGGCGACGATCAGGTGGATGTCCTCGACGCCGTTCTTCGCGCACAGATCCAGGATCTCGGTGAGGATGAGCTGACGGATGTCCGGCAGCACCATCGGCGGCAAGGGGAGCGAGATGTCGTCGATGGCGATCGTCAGCTTCATGCCTGGTCGCAGCTGGGCGTAGAGCGGATCGGCCTCGAGCGGGTGGTTGATCGCGTAGCGGATGGCCGCCTTCACGTTGCCCAGTGGTTCCATCGGCGGGTTCGGGTAGATGACCCGGCTGCCGCGCGGCAGCGACACCTCGCGAAAGCGCGTGCCGAAGTGCACGACCCGGGGGCCGGACTTGTCGTCGATGAACTCGATGTTGGGGTCGCGGGTGATGCGGGGGCGGGGACGGGCCATCGTGTTCGGTCTTCCTGTGAGTCGGGCTGCTGCAGCCTGCCTGATGGAGTTCAGTCGGCCTGGATGATCGGCCAGTCGTGGGCGGTCGCCGTGGCCCGCAGCCCGGAGTCGGGGTTGACCGCCACGGGGCGGCCCACCGTACAGAGCATGGGGATGTCGCTGGCGCTGTCGGCGTAGGCGCGGCAGAGGTTCAGATCATAGCCGTGCTCGATGGCGTAGCGCCGGACGAAGGCGGCCTTCTCGGGGCCCGCGAGGACGGGCGGCACGAGGCGGCCGGTGGCGACGCCGTTGACAACCTCGAGCTCGTTGGCGAACCAGGCGTCGACCTCGAGGTAGGCCGCCAGGGGCCGCACCAGCTGCGAGATCGCGCCGGTGACGAGCACCTGCGCGTAGCCCTCGGCGCGCGAGCGCTTCATCAGATCGACCATGTCCCGGAAGACGCGCTTGCGCACGACCTTCTCGAAGAGCTCCTCCCCCAGGACGTACAGCCGGTCCTCGTTGATGCCCTCGTAGTTCTTGTAGAAGACGTCGTTGAAGAACTTGCGCCCCAGCCTGTCGGCGAAGGCGTAGAAGGGCAGTGATACCGCCAAGGTCGCGGAACGCTTGATCTTTCCGCTGATCGTCGGGACGTTGCGGGCGAAGTACGCGTAGGCGTGCACGACGTTCGTGCTGACCAGCGTTCCGTCCACGTCGTAGAAGGCGACGGCCTTCATGGGGCTCCTCCGGCGCTCGTCTCGGGCGCCTCGCGCGGGACTCCAGGGAGGGGTTCAAAACCATGTTTGGGGCGCGAATTCAAGAGCCACCGGGCTTGCGCGGGGGTGCGTAGGCGGCTTCGCAGGGGCTGCGCGCCGCTCAGCGGCGGCTCCGGGCGCGCGGTCAGGGCGGGTCAGGGGTGCGGATCAGTCGATGATTCGCACGAAGGTCGCCTGGGGGCCGTCCTGGCCCGAGGCCTCGCCGAAGGCCACCTGCAGGCCCTCGGTGAGATCGTCGAAGTTGCCCTCCTGCAGGGCGTTGCGGTGGAAGTACACGTCGGGCCCATCGGCCGAGGTGATGAAGCCGTAGCCCTCGGTCGGGAAGAGGCGCGTGATGCGGCCCTGGGGCTCGGCCGCGGCCTGCCGGGGGCGGCCCTTCTGGCTCGAGGAGAGGCTGCGGAGCTGCTGCTCGGCGGCGCGGAAGGCGTCGCGGATGGCGACGTAGACGTCCTCGTGAGCGTGCTTGTCGTGCGGGTCGTGGCTGACGACCGCCTCGCGACGGCCGGGCAGGGTGAGGTCGACGTGGACCGAGAACAGCCTGCCCTTGTGCTGATGCTTGTGGGGATAGGCCACCGTGATCCGGCATCGCGTGATGTCGGGCTCGATGCGCTCGAGCTTGGCCGCGGCCTCCTCGCAGGCCGCGCGGACGGCGTCGGAGGGCGTCATGTCACGGAAGCTGATCTGAACCGGGATGCGCATTTGGGCCTCCTCATGATCTGCCGCAGAGCCTAGCACGCTCTCTGCTGAGGCGATGCTGCGATGAGCCTGTTCGTTGCTCGAGAGGTGCCGGCGGCTGTTCGAGAGGTGTCGACCCTCATGCGGCCAGCGTCCGGCGCGCGCCCACGTCGAGCGGGGTGAGCGGCCAGACCGTCGGGTAGCGCTCGCGTGCCCGTCCCGTGTCGAGGTGCGGGGGCGAGAGGATCATGTCGATGAAGGGGCGCAGCGCCACGGGCGCCTGGTCCCGCAGCGCCGCGCGGTCGCTGGGCAAGAGGCAGGGCGGAGGCGCGCCGGCCGCCCGCGCCCAGGCCTCGATGACCTGCGGCCAGGGCACCCGCTCGTCGCCGGCCGCGTTGAGCACCGGCAAGGGGGCGGGATCGGCGATGAGGGCGGCGATCAAGCGCCCGTGGTCGCCCGAGAACCAGGGCTGCAGGGCGTCGGCGGTGTCGGGGACCGGGATCGGCTCGCCCCGGCGCAGGCGGGCGAGCAGCTCGGCGTCGCGCCCCCGGGGGGTCAGCGGGGCGTGGCCGGGGCCGTAGAGGCCGCCGAGGCGCAGCGTCACGATCTCGAGGTTCGGGTCGCTCGACCCGTGGGCCACGCGCTCGGCGGCGAGCTTGCTCTTGGCCAACGCGCCCTGTGGGCGGCAGCGCGCGCGCTCGTCGAAGGGCCCGTCCGCGGCCGCGCCATAGACCGCCGCGCTGCTGATGAGCACGTAGCGGCGGGTCGTCGGCGGAAGGCTCGCGAGGACCAGGGCGACCTCGTCGGGCGTGTACGCGACGTGGTCCACCAGCACCTCGGGCGCGAAGCGCTGCCAGGCCGCCCGCAGGGCGTCGGGGTCGTGCCGATCGCAGCACAGATCGGGGGCCAGAGAGAGCTGGCCGCGCGCCACCGTCAGCACGGTGTGGCCGACGGCCCGCAGCGCCGCGGCCGTCGCGCGTCCGCCGCACCCGGTGCCGCCCAGGATCGCGACGCGCATCACACCTCGAATTGAACGTAGGGGCGCGGGAAGGAGCGCCAAAGGCGGTCGCGGACCAGGTCCGAGTCGGGGTTCAGCGCGCGGACGGCGTCGCGGAAGCGCTCGCCGGTGGCGGCGTCGACGCGGGGGGAGGCCGCCACCAGGTAGCGGTCGTCGAACAGGGGATCGTCGGTGGGTGACCAGGTGACCCCGGCGCCCGCCAGGCGGTCGAGCTGCGCCTCGTAGGGCGCGCCGCGGTCGAGGCGCAACGGAAAGGCGTGAAAGCAGGGGCCCAGGCCGTGCGACGCCGCGCCGAGGCGCGGGCCCAGGGCGGCCAGCTCGGTCAAGAACGCCAGTGCCTCGTCGAGCTCTTCGGGCCCGTCCCCGGGAACGGGCTGCAGCACGCCCAGGACGGGCAGGATGTCATGGCGCAGGCAGGCCTCGACCACCGCGCGTGCCCCCTCGAGGTAGCGCCGGTGAAGCGCGGGTCGGTCGTCGATCTTGTCGAGCTCGCAGAGCGATCGCCGGGCGACGGCCTCGAGTCCGAAGTACATCAGCGTGCAGCCTGCCCGCGCGAGCTGGGGCACGTCCTCGGGGTGCAGCACGTCCACGCGGCTCTCGGCCAGGAACTGGATCGGCGTGGGCGCGAGTGCGTCGCAGATCTCGCCGAGGCGGGCACGCTGCGCGCCGAAGAGGGGATCGCAGAGCCACACGTACCAAGGGGACGAGCGGTCGGCGAGGGCGGCGACGTCGACGCGAACCTTGTCGAGGGGATCGAGCGAGAAGGTGGGCGAGGTCACGCGCTCGCTGCAAAACGCGCAGTGGTAGGGGCAGCCGCGGCTGGTGAGCCAACAGAAAATGTCGTAGCGCTCCGGGTGCGCGAGCAGCGACAGATCCACCGGGCGCGGTGGCTCGATGGTCAGGTCTGCCGTGTTGCGGCGGAGGGCGGCGCCGTCGCGCCAGACGAGGCCCGGCACCGATGCACGGTCGGCCAGGCCGCCGCCCGCGATGGCCAGGGCGGCGCGCTCGCCGGGCCCGGTGACGACGCCGGCCAGCTCGGGGCAGCGGGCCAGCAAATCCGCGGCACTGGCGCTGGCCCAGATGCCGCCGAGCACCACCGGTACGTTGGGGGATCGGGCGGCGACGGCCCGCGCGAGGGCGACCCCGAAGCGACCCTCGATGGGCGACAGGCAGCTGGCGCCGATGGCGCGGGGGCGCCGCGCCAAGGCTGCGTCGGCGATGCGACCGATGAGGCCGCCGGGGTCGCCGTCGACGCCGCCCTCGAGATCCACGCTCGGATCGAGCACGTCCACCGAGGCGCCGTGGGCGCGCAGGCTGGTGCCGAGGGTCACGTTCGACAGGGATGGGCAGACGCCGCCGGGCAGGGCGCGGGTCGCGAGGGGGGTGCTGAGCAGGAGCAGGTCAGGTCCGGGGCTCATGAGCGCTGCCTCCTCAGTGTGCGAC
>CALBMW010000136.1 GCA_937896275.1 uncultured Myxococcales bacterium | reverse complement strand
CCGGCCCTTGGCACCGGCGAGGGACGATGGATCTTCAGAATCCAGTCGGTCTTGCGCGCCGCAAACGAGAGCCCCGCCCCCGCCAGGGCCACGCTGTCGCGGCCGACGAGCCGGCCGGCAGCCAGCGCGACGGCATCGAGCGCAGGGCGCGCCGCAACACGCTCGCTCGGCTCGGTCAGCATCACGACGGCGCTCGGCGTGCACTTGACCGGTGGGCTGTGATCTCGGTCGCTCGCCAGATCACCCTCCACGTCCGAAGCCCAGGCGGTTGCCGCCGAGACGAGCGCAGCGTCCGTACCCAGCGCCCGAAGCAGCTCGTCCCCGGCAAGGTACGCGGCCCTGCGGCCGTGCGGCTGCAGCGCCAACTGGGCTGCAAGGCGCTGGGCCAGCTGGTCGAGGGCCGCGACCAATGCCCGTGCCGTCGTCGCCGTCCCCGGACTCACCCCGCGTGCGCCTACGACCCGCTCCAACTCGTAGCGCGGCACATCGTCCGCGTTCTCGGTACGACCGCAGTCGTCGAAGATGACGAGGGTCTCGCCGGAAATGTCAGCGGACGCCAGCGCTGCCACCGGAAGCACCAGCACCGTCCCCGGCGCCGCCACAGCCCGAGCGGATAGCGGGCACTCCTTGCGGACGCGGCACTTCCCGCAGATGCGCCGCCCGTAGAGAGCGAGCCCCCGTGCCAACGCGACGCGGCCGTCGCCCGCCGCAACCGCCAGCGCCCTGCAGGCAAGCTCGCCGTCGTCGCCAACCGCGGTCAGGCCCCGATGATGATGCCAATTGGCCGCGCATCCCATCTCGTGCGCCCGACGTACCGCCTCAGCCGCGATCTCGTGAGTCGGGACGACCAGGACCACCGCTCTGCCGCCGATCAGGGGAATCGGTCCAGCGCTGGACGCGAATCGATCGGCCAACATGATGGCCGCACGTGTCTTCCCACCTCCCAGCGGGCCGTTGACGATCTGCACGGTGGACCGATCTGAGCCTGCCAGCGCCGCGGCCACATCGATCACGATCGGCAGCGCGGCGTCGAGCGCCTCGAGATCGGCCAGCACGACGGTCCCATCGCGACGAAGGCCCGCCTCGACGCGCGCTGCCAAGCCTGGCTCGTCGGCGCTGAGCTGCTCGCGGCACTCTTGCGGCTCGGGCGCGCCTGGTGGAGCGCCGCCGATGTACTGCGGCCACCACACCTCGAGCGGTAGCTCGCCGCCAGCAGCTGGGCAGCTCCCAGGCGCGCCGACCGAGGTTCGGAGGGTGCGCAGCGCGCCGGTCGCGGCATCAACCCGGCACGCAGACGATCCGCAAGCCGGGCACCGGTCCAGGCGATACAGGTGGCCCCTGGCGCCCCCTGCGACGTAGCCGCGGTACCCCTTGGCGCTGAGTGCAGGGACGAGCAGTGCAAGCTCACCGGGGAGCTCGGCTGCGTCGAGGGCCGTCCGAGACGTCCAGGCGACTCGACTGGCCGTGCGCGCCGCCGGGGCGCGCGCCGGCGGGTCCGGCAGCACCGGCAGTTCGACCGCGGGGAGATCGCCAGGAAGGAGCAGCGTCCGTGGTCGGTCGGCGAACGGATCCCTGAGGCCGCCGACGAAGATCGGGGCGGCGACGAAGTGCGGATGCACCGCGTCGTACAGGGTGACATCGACGATCCGTGTCGGGGCGTAGGGCGCGAAGTAGCGGCGCAGCTCCTGACAGTCGGCCGGCCGAGCCAACATGAACCACAGGTGCGCCTTCGCCTTGCCCGCCCCGCGCAGCGTACCAGCGGAGCTGGACCACTGGACCACACATGCAGCCCGCTGAAAGGCCTCGGGTAACGCTGCGCGAATGTGCTGGGCGCTGGCCTCGGGTCGAGTCAGCGGATCCAGTCCCGGTGGGAGCGGCAACTCGTCGATGTCGACGCAGATCCAGAGGCGCGGCACATCACGCCAGCACGCAGGGCGGGCTGCCTTGCCGTCCTTCGCGAGCCGAGCGTGCAACAGGCGCCACACCGCGCCAGTGCGAGCCAGCTCATCGATGCCGTCCTCCGTCAGGGCACCGCGAATCACCAGACGACAGGGGTCGCGTTCGACGTCGTTGAGGAGCTCGAAGAGATCGCCGACCCCGGCGACGCGCCTCGCGTTGACGGTGAAACGATCCGGGAGTCCAGCCTCGGCCAGGATCTCGCCACCGCGCCCGAGCCGCATCCGTTTCGTGGCGATGCGGTTGCCGCGCAGCACAGGGACCGCGTCCGGCCGCGCCAGCCGCTCGGCGAGGGTCGTGGGGTCCAGTGGCTGGTCGGGGGGCGGGTGGCTCACGTCCGCCCCTCAGCGAGGACCGACGCGCGAGCCCACGCGCGGTCCAGATGAGTCGTCCCCGCTGTGATCGAAGGCCCGCTGCCTGGTCACACCGCAGGGCGAGCGGCGGCCGGCGGCTGCCGCGAAGATCCGCCGGACGTGGGTGCGGCACGACGACCGCATCACGGCGCGTCCTCGATGCCGAGGTACACGCCGAGACCGCGCGCGGCGAAGTGGCGCCGCACCTTCGCCCGGTGGGCGTAGACCGTTGTTCGAGAGATCCGCAGCCGTCGGGCGGACTCCGCGACCGAGTGGTGCGTGAGCTCGAGGCAAAGCTGCCGCATCTGCGGAGGCAGCTCGTCGAGC